>JAOUFG010000128.1 GCA_029858345.1 Phycisphaerae bacterium | reverse complement strand
TCGCATCGACAAGATCAAGGCCGTCCGCAGCGGCCAGCAGATCTTCGCCTGGTTTGCCATCGAGGACCACCCGGCCATTCAGGAGATGCTTCGCGAACGTGCCGAGAAGATGATCAAGTACGTTGAAAAAGGCGTCCCGCTCAATCAGGTCATCGATGCCGGCGATCTGCCGTTCGAACATGTCGACTGGGGCAATGACTGGTGGGTCTCCGCCGGCATGGTCCCCGCCCGCGAAATCATGGAAGGGGGGCTGGACGCCTCCATTGGCGAAGATCTCCCTGAAGGCGAAACGGACGAGCCGGAAGACGGCGACAAAGGCATCACGCCGGCCGACAATCCCGACCCGATAATCGAGCAGAAAAAGGCTCGCATCCTCCAGAAGTATTACGCCAGCTTCTCGCCGCTGGAAAAACAGTACATTGCCAAGATCCGCAACTATCACCGCCGGCAGAAAACCGAGATGATCGCCCGTCTCGAGGAAGCCCTTGGTGATTCCAAGTCAATTCAAAATTCAGAATTAAAAATTAAGAATTCCACCGATATCGTCGCAAAGGTGGTATTTGATCTGACAACTGAAAACGGCAAGCTCCGTGCCTTCCACAAAGTGTTTTACACCGAAGGCATCGAGCTTGGCGCCGCCCAGACGATCAGTGAGGTCGCCGGTACCGCCGGCAGCGATCTGGCCGCCGCCGCCAAACAGGCATCCCGTTCAGCCGCCGCCAAACAGTCGATTGTTCGCAGCATCAAAAAAGTTCAGAAGATTAACCAGACCACGAAGAACCGTATTTCGAAAACGCTGTTCGACGGCCTTGAAAAAGGGGAGGGCTTGAACGATCTGGCTCGGCGGATATCCAAGGATGCCTCGTTCAGCATGGCGCGTGCCAAGCGTATCGCCCGCACGTCAACATCCAGTGCCGTTTCATCCGGTCGCTTCGAAGGTCTTAAGACCGTCGGCGCCGAGCTCAAACGCTGGCTGTCGGCCCGTAACGAGGCGGTCCGTAAAACCCACAGAAATGCGGACTCTCAATACACACAGACACCGATCCCGGTTGGCCAGAAATTTACGGTCGGCTCGGCATTGTTAATGTATCCCGGCGACCCGTCCGGCCCGGCCGAAGAGGTTGCCAACTGCCGCTGCATGATCCTGGCCGCCAAGGCCAAGGGCAAGGCGATCACGCTGGACCATTACGATCGCCGCGTCAAGTTCGTCGAATACGCTGAATTAAAAACGCTTTTAAGCGAGGATTAAAATGGACTTAAAAAACAAAGAAAAACATTACCTTGGCTTCATTGCTGAAAACACAGAAAAAGCAGCCATCAACGAAGAGGCTCGAACCATCCGTTTTGTCATCAGCTCCAACAAGCTGGACCGTGACAATGAGATTGTCCAGACCGAAGCGATCGCCGCTGCCATTAAAGATTTCGCAAAGAACCCGGTCGCTTTAAACTGCCACCAGCATCGCCTGGAAACCGGCAAGTCTCCTGTGATCGGATCCTGGGACACGGATTCATTTAAGGCATATAAAAATCACTGCGAGATGGATCTCCGCTTTGCCAAGACCGAATCAGGCGAGGAGTATTGGCAGCTTTATAAAGATAAACATATGCGGGCCGTCTCGATCGGCTTCCGTGTCCTGGAATACCGCGAGGAAAAGAAAGACGGCAAGCGGTACTGGATCATCACTAAGATCGAACTGTATGAGATCTCCTGCGTTCCGGTCGGCGCCAATCGCGAAGCTCTGTCTAAGGTCAAGGGCTTGAGCGATTTTGCAAACACGAATGATCCCAATAAGGACCTGCAGCTGTCTATCACGAAATCCATCGACGAGCGTTTCTGCCAGATGGAAGATGTCCTGGCAAAACATCTCGAAGAAATCAAAGATTTAATCTTAACCGACGACGAAGATGGCGATTTCAGTATGCTCGACGCTGAAAGCGATGCCTCCGTCGACGAGGTCAACACAAAAGCCGAGCAACTCCTGGAGGCGTTCCAAAACGCCATAACCGAATTTAAAAACAACTGATTGAAAGGAATGTGTCATGGAAGGCACTTTAGAACAACAAATCCAAAAAATGCTCAAGGACACGCACAAGGGCCTTGCCACCAAGGATGAGCTGGCGACTGCTGTTGCTGAAAAAGTCGCCGACTTTGAAAAGCAGCAGGCCGAAAAACAAAAACTATACGATGCGGCCGTCGCCACCATCAACGAACTCGAAGAGCAGGCCAAGCAGCTCCAGTTGCAGGTCAAACGCCTGATGAACACCCGCTTCGCGGACATCAAGGCCCCGGACGGCACCTACAACGGCCTCTGGCCGACGCTGGACATGGCCAAGAATTTCGGCCTGTTCATCATGGCCGATATCGGCGGCAACACCAAGGCAGCCGAAGAACTGGAATCGCTCGGCATCGAACGTCGCTTTATGACAAAAGACGGCGAAGTAATAAATGCCAAGGATATTGAAGGCACCTCGATCACCGGCGGCGGAGCCATGATTCCGACGTACTTCATGGGCATCCTGCCGACCCTGTTCGGCAAATTCGGAGTTTACCGCCCAGATGCCCTTGAATGGCCGATGGCCTCCGATTCGTCGTACGCAGCGGTCCAGACCGATGATGTCGTGGTCTACGCTCCCGGCGCAGGCACCCAGCCGACCGAGTCCAGCCCCGGATTCAAGAATGTTGGCCTCAATGCCAAGAAGATGATGACGCTGACCGCCATCGATTCCGAATGCACCGAAGACATGGCCATCGCCATCGGCGAGGTCGTCGGCCGCTCCATCGTTCGCGCGTTCGCCAAAAACGAAGACAAGTGCGGTTTCCTTGGCGACGGCACCAGCACGTATTTCGGCTTCATCGGAATCGGCCAGGCCCTGTTGAATGTCGACACCTCTGATATCACCAACGTGCTCGGCATCCAGGTCCAGGGAACCGCCGGAGCATGGGGCGCCATTGATCGCGTCGACATCCTTGGTATGGTGGGCCGGGTCAGCGGCGAAGCCGACGACGGTGACTGCAAGTGGTACTGCCACCGTAATTTCTATTACACGGTGCTGGTCAATATTGCACTGGGCCTCGGCGGCACGAATGCCACTGAGATTATCCAGACCGGCTACACGCAGAATCCGCGATTCCTCAGCCGAACCGTTCGTATGCCGTCAGTGATGCCGCGTGTTAAACCGGCCGCTGACCACTTCCCGCTGTTTTTGGGCAACCTCAAGCAGGCATCACTGCTCGGTCAATCTCGCGGGGTAACCGTTGATCAATCCAAAGAAGCGTACTTTAAGACCGATCAGATCGGAATGCGAGGCACCGAACGAATTGCCATTAATAACCACGGCACCGGCTCCAAGGCGGATGCCTCAACAATTGAAGAGCCGGCGGTTGTCGGTTTACGCGGCGATATCGCCTAAACGATGGTCGCTGAATTAAAGTATTACTGCGGCTGTCAATAAAAGGCGGCCGCAGCCTGAAAAAACAAGGAACGGGAAAAACTCGATTTTGAAAACCAAAAACGGTCAATGACCACAAGAAAGGTAAGGTGAAACGATGGGAATCGCTGACGCCCAAAACACAAAAAAGGTCTTACTGCTGCCCCCGCAGCTCAAAGACGATGGCGACTTCGCCAACAACACGTATGTTTACACAGCCGGCTGGGGATACGTAGAGTTTTTGATCATCGCCGGCGCCCTGGACATCGCTGTCGGCTCGACCGCTGAAGATGCACCGTTAAAAGTCGAAGAGTGTGACACCTCCGACGGTACCTATACGGATGTCACTGATGCAGAGATGGCAGCAGTTGTCGGTGCCACCGACGATAACAAGATCAGCCAGATCGATGTCAACCTGCAGGATGGCACTCACAAGCCGTACATGCGTGTCAACGCCCCGCACGCCGGCGACGGCACCACTGGTGCCAATATGTGTATTGTCGCCATCCTGTCCAAACCGCTGACCGGCCCGGCTTCGGCTGCCGAACGTGGACTCAATGAGCATGTGATCGTCTGATCGGCTGCTATGTTGATTGAATGAACCTAAATCCGCCCGTCTTCGCGGCGGGCGGATTTTACCGAAGAACCTAAAAAAACGAGGTAAACATGACAGAGAATAAAGACAACGAATGTAATCCGAATCAGATGTTCTGGATCGTTGCCAAAAGCAGCCACTGCGGTGCCGCCGGTACCTATATCGCCGGACAGACCTATCAGGTTAACAGTGGGAATATCAAGGCCGTCAACAAAGAGATTGACAGCTACCGCAAATCGCTTCCCAAAAAACAGCGGTCAGCGGTCAAGAACTTTCAGTTCAAAGAAACGGTCGCCCCCTGGGATGCCCACAAGGATATGGATCGCGTCCGGCTGTCCGAAGCCCAGGATCTGCTCAACAGCACCCAGGCCGAACTAAATCAGCTTCGTATTACCCAGCAAGCCCTCATTAATAAAAAGGCGACGCTGGTCCATGATCTTGCTGAGTTTGAAAAAGCCAGCGATGAAGATCTTAAAAAGCCCGGCATGTTGAATCGGCTGCATCGTAAGACCAAGGCAAACCTGGAAATCGTCGAGGCGGATATCGAACAGACCGTCGACGACATCAAAGAATATGCCGCCGCTGCCAAATCACTGGAAAAAGAGATCACCGACCTGCGAGACGTCATCGCCGCCAAGGAATCGAAAGGTGAACCTGCTTCGGAGGACACTGAAAGCAATGGAACACAAGACCAAAAGACAATGTCACAGCAAAACGCTGGAGCCGACAACGCCGCTGAATCGAGCGAACCGGCAAAAGATGACGCGAACCCCCAGGGACAAACAGCTTAAAGGCGGATACCGAACCAAGTAACTGGAGACTGATTCAATGAGTTTTTGTACATTAGCCGATATCAAGGATCGTATCGGGGAAGACGGCAGCGATTATGATGATGTGTTAAATCAGATCAATGCTTCGGTCACTGATCAGTTTGAAAGCTACTGCGGCCGCAAGCTGATCGTCACCGCCTCCGATGTCACCGAGTACCACACCGGCCTCTGCCATCTGCTGCATCTCAGGCGGTATCCGATCGTTTCGATCACCTCGGTCAAGGAATCCTGGACGAATGATTTCGTCAACGACGTCGAAGATCTGACCGAGAACACCGACTTTCGCCAGGCGTCCGGCGGCGCCAACGGTGTTCTGCATAAGATGTACGGCACTTGGGCCTGTGCGTTCGAGGCGGTCCAGGTCATATATCGCGGCGGTTTTTGTGCCGCCGGTGTGACTCCAACGGGCAATGAGGTCGCGCTGCCGGCAGATCTTCGTGAGGCCGGGATTCAGCAGAACCTTTTCCTGTTCAAACGTAAATCGGCGGATATCGGCCTGTCTGGCCAGACCTTCGAGGATGGCGGATTCCAGAAACACGAAACCGGCGGCATCATCAAGTCTGTAAGGGAGACGCTGGATCAATATAAAAGAGTGAGCATGCTATGAGATTCGTTTTGGAAATGGACAAAAGCTATAATGAGACCGTCGCCTTCTTCGGAGGTGCTGGCAAGAAAATCGCCGATGCGGCCGATGACGGCCTCGCTGAAGGTGTCAAAGTAACCGCCAACCATGTCGCGGAAAACTTTGTCAGCGGCCAGTACCTCGGCGTCCGCACCGGTGATTTAAGAAAAGCGATTGACGGCTGGCACCCGGAACGGTTCGAAGGTGTTATCGGCATCATGCCCAATTCCAAGGTTGACGACTATGCCTGGCTGCTCGGCGACAACCCCCAAAACCAGCCCAAGACCATCCGTCCCAAAACAGGCAAGTACCTGGCAATCCCGATTGGTGAAAACCTGACCGCTTCTGGTGTAGCGAAATTCGTCAGCCCCAGGGATGTCCCGGACGGCTTCTTTGTCAATACGGGCGATCAGCTTCTGTTTGGTTATCGCAAGGGCAAAACCGAGCGAGCCAAATTCCGGCCGCTGTTCGTTCTCAAGAAAGAGGTCCAGATCTACGATACCGGTGCACTTCCCGACGGCGTCGAAGACGGCCTGCACTTTATCACGGATGCGATGAATACGCGAATCGACAGGGTATTAAACTAAAAACCAAGAACGACGAACTAAGAACTGAATTATGGCCAAACAAAAAGGAATGACATCACGCATCGAAGACGCCGCCATCACCAAGCTGACCGCGATGAAGGATAACGAATCGGTTGCTCTGTTCAAGACGACCGATCACTGGAAGCATCAGATTAATGTCGGCGACGCCGGCGTTGAGGATTTTGCCAGGTATGCTCCGTTTGCCTTCGTCAAGTGTATGGTCATCGATGTCCGCCGCGAGGGCGATTATGACGCGGATTATATCCTGCGGCTTCATATTCCGATTGGCCAGGACTCTAAGTCTCCCGGCATTTGTCGGACCGGCGACGATACCCATGTCGGCACCAGTCAGATGGCCGACCTGGTCCGCGAGGCGTTTGACTTCTGGCATCCGGGATCTGGTTTTGATTGTGACGATTTCCACTATGCAACCCAGGAAGAGCGGATCGACCGTCCCAACCGGCACGCCATCGAATTGGTCTTTGAGGCCAACTGGATCCCGCTGACTTCTTAACTACGAACTAAAAACTAAAAACTTTTCAACGGAGTTGAAATTATGACAACTGTAAACAATCGTGTTAAAATTATTCAGGCCGCTGTCATCAACGGCGTTGACACCGGCGGGGCGATGAGTGCTCAGATCACAGCCGGCTATGACAATGTCGTTCGGTCCGCTCCGGACGGCATCGGCGGTCCGCCCATCCAGGACAAGGAAATCCAGTTCGTTCGCGGCACACTGACCACCCAGGACTGGGTCCACATGATCGAACTGCTGACCGGTACCGTCGGCAACCATACATTCTACGAGCGTAAGTCCGGCGTCCCCGAAGCCACCGGCTACATCAAGCACACCATCGTCAACCCCGTCATCCACCGCGTCTCGCTGTCGATGAACCAGAAGGGCTACATGGTTTTGACGGCCAACTTCGAATGCCGTGCGGCCGATGAGACCAAGGGCTTCTCGGACATGTGGACACAGACAGACAGCCAGGCCAAGCCCAGTTATATCTCGGCCGCACGCGGCGGCTATCGCGTCAAGACCACCAGCTTCGATCCGGACGGTGCCGCACCGGCGATCAGCATCTATCATGT
>JAOUFG010000123.1 GCA_029858345.1 Phycisphaerae bacterium | reverse complement strand
GTGGAAAGAGGATGGCGCCAGTTGTGTTCTTGCATTGCGAACATTAAAGTTAACAACGGGCCGCTGGCAACAGTTCTGGAGTTATGTGATGAGGCACGGATGCACACTATCTTAAGCGAACACCCATCAGTTTCTGAGACGTCGAAGGCCGGATTTTCGCTAACTCCCGCAGCGTGGCGTCGCCGAAAATCACAAACGGCGGCACGCCTTTTTCCGCGGCCTCGCGTTTTCGAAAGGCCCGCAGTTCTTCAAACAGCCCACCGTCCACACCTTCCCATGATTGGGCGGCGGATTTGGGGGCGTAGGTTGATTTCTTTTCGGCCGGTTTCAGCAGCCGCGGCGTTTTTTCCCCTTTCAGAACCGCCCGACCCTTTTCCGTGACGCGAAGTTGGTTGTATTCGCCGTATTTTTCAAGATATCCCTGCCCGACAAGTTGCTCGATCCAGTTTTGAACCACTTTCATCTTAAGGTCGCTCAGCAGGGCGTAGGTGCTCAGCTTGTCGTGATTGTTTTCCTGGATACGCTTATCTTTGGAGCCGGTTAAAACCTGTGCAGTGTATTGGCTTCCGAATTGCTGTTCCAGGCGAACCACACACGACAAAATTTTCTGTGCGACGATCAGGGCATCGTCAATGGTTTCCATGTCACCAAGGCAGACATCGCAGGCAGCACAGTTCTCTTTTTCCAGCGTTTGGCCGAAATAGCGGACAATGGTTTCGTGCCGGCAGGAAGCACTGGTGCAGAATGCGTACATGTCGTTGAGCTTGTTCAGGGCGATGTCGTATGCCTCGGCGGGCATGTCCTTCATCAAGAACTTCCAGATGCCGTAATCGGCGCCGGAGTAGAACATGCAGCATTCTGCCTCCAGGCGGTCTCGACCGGCCCGGCCGCTTTCCTGCTGGTAGTGTTCCAGTGATTTCGGCATCCCGGTATGAATCACATACCGCACGTTGGATTTATCAATCCCCATGCCGAACGCGATGGTTGCGACAATGGTATCGACCTTCTCGTTGATGAAGCGGTCCTGATTGCGTTTTCGTTTATCGGCATCCATCCCGGCGTGATAGGGCGCCACTTTATACCCGTGACTGTGCAGGGCCGCGCACAGTTCATCGACGTCCTTTCGCCGGATGCAGTAAATGATGCCGGATTCGCCCTTATGCCGGTCCATCACCGAACGGACCTGGCTGAGGAGCTTCGTGCATGGCCGGATCGTGTAGCTCAGATTCGGCCGGTCAAATGAGCCGACAAGCGTTTCCGGCTGTTTGAGACGCAATTGTATCCCGATATCGTTCCGGACTTGCTGGGTTGCTGTGGCTGTATAGGCGGCAATCGCCACATCGGGAAACAATTCCCGCAACCGGCTTAATTGCCGATATTCGGGCCTGAAATCATGTCCCCACATGCTCACACAGTGGGCCTCGTCGATGGCAAAATAGGCAAGTTTTGTCTCTTTCAGAAGGTTCAAAAAGCCGTCCGTCAACAGCCGTTCCGGCGACAGATACAGCAACTTGACCGCTCCCTGACGAATCGAATCGATGGTTTCTTTTTGCTCGCCGGCTGACATCGAACTGTCCAATCGCATGGCCGATACTCCGCACTCCACCAACGCGTCGACTTGGTCCTTCATTAGTGAAATCAGAGGCGACACGACCACCGCCAGCCCATCGGCCGCCATGGCGGGGGCCTGGTAGCATAGTGATTTCCCGCCGCCGGTCGGCAGTACAAGGATGCAGTCCTGTCCCTGGTTCAATGCGCTCATGGCTTCCTTCTGAAGCGGCAAAAAATCATTATATCCCCAGTATTTTGCAAGTGCGTGCTGGATTTTTTTCATGCTTGACAATCCTTCTCTGAATTTAAGTTCACCGACCGGTTTATTATGTTGTACTATACCGGATGTCGAGAATATATCAAGTGATTACGACCAGAACCCCCACAGTTTCTGCTTCATGGTCAATCTTGGGGGAATTTCTTTGACGAAAGCATCCATCTTGAGTAAACTGCCTCGTTTAAAAGACTCATTAGAACCCGTAAAGGGAGAAAAGACATGAATTTAGACAAAATAGTATCCGAAGGTATTACATTTGACGATGTCTTGCTGATTCCGGCCCGTAGCGACTTTGTGCCGAGCGAGGCCAATACGGCAACGAAGCTGACCCGGAATATCCAGATCAATATTCCGATCATTTCCGCCGCGATGGATACGGTAACGGAGTCGGCGCTGGCGATTGCCCTGGCTCAGGAGGGTGGGATCGGGATTATTCACAAAAATCTGTCAGTCGAGGCACAGACACGCGAAGTGACCAAGGTAAAACGTTCCGAAAACGGGGTGATTCTCGACCCGGTTACGCTCAGCCCGGAGATGTCGATTACGTTTGCCCGCGACTTGATGAATGAACAGAATGTTTCGGGAATTCCGATTGTGGACAACGGTACACTGGTCGGGATTCTGACCCGTCGGGATTTGAAGTTTCTCAAGGATGACTCGGTTCAGATTCAGGACGTGATGACCAAGAAAAATCTGGTGACCGGTCCGGCTGGAACAACCTTGGAGCAGGCCCAGGAGATTCTGAAAAAGCACAAGGTCGAAAAGCTGCTACTGGTTAAAAATAATGGCCAATTAGCCGGTTTGATCACCATGCGGGATATTGACCGCGTTCAGCAGTTCCCCTACGCCGTTCGTGACAGCCGGGGGCGTTTGCGGGTCGGAGCCGCGGTCGGCGCCAAAGATAAGGACCGTGTGAAAGCGTTGATTGAGGCCGAAGCGGATGTGGTTGTGGTCGATACCGCTCACGGTCATTCTAAAAATGTCATCGATATGGTCAAGTGGATCAAATCCAAATACACCATCGATGTTATCGCCGGTAATATCGCTACTGCCGAAGCGGCCAAGGACCTGATTGACGCAGGTGCGGATGCCGTCAAAGTGGGCATCGGTCCCGGTGCAATTTGTACGACGCGGGTGATTTCGGGAGTTGGGGTTCCGCAGATTACGGCGATTATAAATGCGGTTTCGGTTGCTGAAGAAGCGGGCGTTCCGGTGATTGCCGATGGCGGGATTCGTCATTCCGGCGATATTACAAAGGCCCTTGCGGCGGGGGCGTCGAGTGTCATGCTTGGTTCGCTTTTTGCCGGACTCGCTGAAAGTCCCGGCCAGTTAGTGATTTATAAAGGCCGCCAGTTCAAGGAGTACCGTGGTATGGGGTCCATCGGGGCGATGGTACAGGGCTCCGCGGACCGGTATGGTCAGGATACGTCCACGCAGCGAGATAAGCTGGTTCCCGAAGGCGTGGAGGGGCGCGTTCCCTATCGCGGCACATTGAGCAGCTATGTTTATCAGTTGGTCGGCGGTATCCGGGCGGGTATGGGCTATTGCGGGACATCGACCATAGACGCGCTTCGCCATAAAGCCAAATTCGTCCGCACCAGTGCCGCAACCGTGAACGAATCGCATCCGCACGATATTATGATTACCAAGGAATCGCCGAATTATTCCGGCTATGAATCATTCGAGAAATAGGCATGGGATAAGATGTCACGAGAAGTTATCGCCATTATTGATTTTGGAAGCCAGTATGGGCAACTCATCGCTCGCCGTGTGCGTGAGCACAAGGTTTATTCGCAAATTTACCAGCCCTCGGTCAAAATTGAAAAGCTGGCACAATTGGGGGTCAAGGGCATTATCCTCTCCGGCGGTCCGGCCAGTGTTTATGCCGAAAACGCGCCAATGTGCGATTCTCGCATTTTTGAATTGGGTGTTCCCGTGTTGGGCATCTGCTACGGGATGCAGATTGGCTGTAAGATTCTCGGTGCCGAGGTCAAACCCGCCCACAGCCGCGAGTACGGCCGCACCACGCTTGAAATCAGCGACAGCAGTGACTTATTCAAAATGCTGCCCGAACATACGATGGTCTGGATGAGTCACGGCGACCAGGTCAATCAACTGACCGATGATTTCCGCTCACTGGCTGCCACACCCACCTGTCCCTATGCGGCGGTGCGTCACAAAAACGGGAAATTCTTTGGTGTGCAGTTTCATCCGGAAGTGACGCATACACCCAAGGGAACGGAAATCCTCAGGAATTTTCTATACGACATCTGTGAATGTTCGGGTGACTGGCAGATGAGCGATTTCATTGAAGAAACGGTAGCCAAGGTTCGCAAACAAGTCGGAAAGGATACGGTTATTTGCGGACTTTCCGGGGGAGTGGATTCAGCGGTGACCGCGGCCTTACTGCATAAGGCCATTGGTGATCAGTTGGTCTGTATTTTTGTTAATAACGGCTTACTTCGAAAAAATGAGCGGGAAAGCGTAGAGTCGATGTTCCGCGGCCATTTTCACATTGACCTGCATACCGTGGATTGGGCCGATAAGTTCCTTGAAAAGCTGGCGGGTGTGACCGAACCGCAGGAAAAGCGGAAAATCATCGGAGCTGAATTCATCGCGGCTTTCAAGTCCGAGGCGGGCAAGATCGAGGACGCCAAGTTCCTCGCTCAGGGCACACTCTACCCCGATGTCATCGAATCCGGAAACAAGGACGGCAACCTTGCCGCTAATATCAAACTGCATCATAATGTCGGAGGCCTGCCGGAACAGCTTGGTTTTGAACTTGTTGAGCCATTGCGGGATTTATTCAAGGACGAGGTGCGGCTCGTGGGCGAGTACCTGGGACTGCCGGAGAGTATGGTCTGGCGGCATCCGTTCCCAGGCCCGGGGCTTGCGGTACGTGTCATTGGTGATATTACCGAGGCGAAGTTGGCTGTCCTGCGGGAAGCGGACGATATTCTGATCGAGGAAATTACAGCAGCCGGCCTCTATCGGCAAATCAGCCAGGCATTGGCGGTTCTGCTGCCGGTCGGAACCGTGGGCGTCATGGGTGACGAACGCAGCTATGAGCATGTGATTGCCCTGCGGTGTGTTGAAACAACGGATTTTATGACGGCGGATTTTTCGGCTATCCCGCATGAAGTGCTGGGGCGAATCGCCAGTCGGATTATCAACGAGGTCCGCGGCGTCAATCGTGTTGTCTATGATATTTCGAGCAAACCGCCGGCGACCATTGAATGGGAGTAAAACGATGGCATCGAAAGGATTCGATAAAAAATGTAAATGGGTATTCATTTTCATTTACCTTCTTGTTTTTGGGGCTTATGGGTTTGCGAAAGATGCGATATCGGTGTACGTAGAAAATGACAGCCGGATGCTCAAACCCTTTCATAAAACAGACCGGCATTATACGCACGGAACCAAGCTTGTCTATTTGACACGACCGGACTGGGAATGGTTGGGAGATTTCACCAACTGGCGTGCGGCGGAACCAGGCGAAGACGTTGAAACCGCTGTCGGGTATTTTCTGGGTCAGAATATCTATACGCCTGACCACCCGGATAACCCCCCAAAACGCAACCCGGAAGATATGGTATTTGCGGGCTGGCTGTATACCGGCATCTTTGCCCAGCGAGCGACAAATCATATACTTGAACATTTCGAGTTTAATGTCGGCGTTATCGGGCCATCCTCAAAGGCCGAGCAGGTCCAGTCATGCATCCATAGTATTTTGAACTCGAATGAATCCATCGGGTGGGATGACCAGTTGGCAGATGAACTGGCCGTCGATGTGTCTTATATGCGAAAACAACGGTTGCTGGGGGGGTGGTTTGAACCGACCGAAAAAACGGATGTCATTGCTGAATATGGATTTACGGCCGGCTCGGTTCATCGGCACGTCCAAGCGGGGGTCACATTCCGTTATGGCTTCAATCTTGGCAACACCTTTGGCCCGGGTCGTCTGTCACTGCCCGCCGGAATCTCGGCGCTGAGAGCAAGTGATGCAAAGTCCGGCTATCTTTTTGCCCGTGCCGGGGCCAAAGCCGTTGAGTATAATCGGTTTTTGACCGGCTTGGACACAGAACCCTTGGTAGGGGAGTTTCAAGTGGGGGCGGTCTATCAATGCAATAAACTCGAATTGGGCTATTCACAGACCTTTTTTACCCGTGAGTTTGGGGAACAATCCGGCAAAGACAGCATCGGTGCGATCACCATTACCTATCGATTTTAATCGCCCCTTGGGCAATCCTTAATTTCTGTTTTATTTTGCTGGTAAAGCCGATATAATCACAAGAGCCATTATTTGTATAATTGTCCAAAGTAATTATAAATCGCTGAGAACCTAACGAATGGAAGAATTTAAGATCGAGCCGGCTCCGCGGATGAAACGGTTGCCGCCGTACTTGTTTGGGCGGCTGAACGCATTGAAACTGGAAAAACGCCGTCAGAATATCGACATTATTGACTTGGGGATGGGTAATCCCATGGACGGTGCCCCGCAGATTGTAGTCGATAAGTTGTGCGAAGCGGCGCAGGATGTTCGAAACCATCGCTACAGTGCTTCCAAGGGGATATATAATCTTCGCCGGGAGATGGCGCTGAAATATGAGCACAAGTGGAACGTTTCGCTGGACCCGGATTCGGAAGTGCTGGCCTGTATCGGTTCCAAAGAGGGGTTCAGCCACATGTGCCTGGCTATGTTAGGTCCCGGCGATATGGCCGTGGTGCCTGATCCGGCCTTTCCGATCCATATTTACGGTGTGGCTTTGGCGGGCGGAAATGTGATTACGGTCCCACTGGGCAACGACCAGAAGTTTCTGGATACCATTGGCTATGTTTGTGAACATTTGTTCCCAAAGCCCAAACTGCTGATTCTGAATTACCCCCACAATCCGACGGCGATGACCGTGGATCCGGGTTTTTTTGAGACCGTTGTGGATCTGGCCAAACGATTTAACATTGCGGTGATTCATGATTTTGCCTATGGCGAAACGTGTTTTGGCGATTATCAGGCCCCGAGTTTTCTTTCCGCAAAAGGAGCCAAAGACGTGGGTGTTGAGTTCACAACCATGAGCAAACCCTATGGAATGGCGGGTTTCCGGATTGGTTTTGCTGCCGGCAATAAAGAAATGTTGGACGCACTGGCCACGGTCAAGGGATATTACGACTATGGTATTTTTCAACCAATCCAGATCGCGAGCATTATTGCGATGCGTCATTGTGAGGATGCGATAAAGGAGCAGAACGCGAAATATCAGGCCCGGCGTGATGTGGTTTGTGACGGCCTGAAACGCCTGGGATGGGAAGTCGATGTCCCGCGGGCCTCGATGTTTGTTTGGGCGCGGGTTCCCGAGGAACATACCAAGGGAAAGGGTTCGATCGATTTCGCGATGGATCTGCTCGATAACGCCAATGTTGTGATTTCGCCGGGACGGGCCTTTGGCGAAAACGGTGAGCATTATATGCGTATTTCGCTGGTCGAAAATGAAAATCGACTGCGACAAGCGGTTCGAAATATAGGTCGTTATGTACGGGGGAAAGAGGTTGCCGGAGGGCCTAAAAAAAAGCCATAAGTCCTTTTTTAACAGAAAGATACAGTTTTCTTTTTGGGTGTTCGCTTAAGATAGTGTGCATCCGTGCCTCATCACATAACTCCAGAACTGTTGCCAGCGGCCCGTTGTTAACTTTAATGTTCGCAATGCAAGAACACAACTGGCGCCATCCTCTTTC
>JAOUFG010000122.1 GCA_029858345.1 Phycisphaerae bacterium | reverse complement strand
TGGAAAGAGGATGGCGCCAGTTGTGTTCTTGCATTGCGAACATTAAAGTTAACAACGGGCCGCTGGCAACAGTTCTGGAGTTATGTGATGAGGCACGGATGCACACTATCTTAAGCGAACACCCAAAGGCCAGGGTCGTCAACTTTTAGGAGACTGGCGGTTTTGAACATTTGAATTTCGGTTATTTTATATTGTTTCGGATTTTTATCCGGCCATAGCTTTAGCGATGGCGGATCGATATTCGAATTTCGGATTTGGTTGCGGCCAACGGCCGCGCTAGGTACTTCGTGGTAAAAATAGGTTATGGCACAAGCAAAATCCAATATTGTTTTGATTGGGATGCCGGGGTCCGGCAAGAGTACGATTGGTGTGCTGCTGGCCAAGCGGCTGGGGCGGTATTTTCTGGATACCGATGTGCTGATCCAGGTGGCCCACGAAAAATCCTTGCATGAACTGATCGCCGAAGGGGGCATGGAGGCATTCTGCCGGATTGAGCAGGATTATGTGACCTGCATCGACATTAAAAATGCCGTCATCGCCACCGGCGGCAGTGTGGTGTATTACGAGTCCTCCATGCGCAGCTTGCAGAACGATGGTATCCTTGTGTATCTTCAGTTGCCGCTGGAGAATCTCAAAAAGCGTTTGGGCGATTTAGATACCCGCGGTGTTGTCATCGACCCGGGTCAAACACTCGAAGGGCTTTATGAAAAACGCACCCCGCTGTATGAACAGTGGGCCGAGGTCACTGTCAACCTGTCGGGTTTGGGGCATGAGGCGTCCGTGGAGGCGATTTTGAAAAAACTCGATGAGATCAAATAGCGATTTATCGGGATGACTCTGGCGGCGACCCTTGAAAAACGTCGTTTAATGCCCACAGTATAGCGGATACATTAGCTCCTGGATTCTTCATATTTCTCTTTTTTTTCAATAACTTTCAAAGTATAATACTCACCAATTATGGTCTTTTTTAGTTTAAGAAACAATTGGACAGCACAAAAACAGTCCATTCGATTTTCAATGAGTAGTCGGTTTGATGGCTGAAGAGTTAAAAAATACCGAAAAAGGGTTGCCCAAAACAGGCCCTGTGACTGCGCCTTCAAAATCCTTCATGACGGCCGGGCCGACGCTGCACTACAGCCATTCCAATGTTCTGTGGTTCTGGGGTTTGTCCGTTTTCGTTTTTTTCCTGACATGCTATTTTTGGAAGCTCCTGTTGCCCCTGCCTTTAGAGATTGAAAAAGGGACGTCTTTCCTGCCGGACCTGACAAGCTTGTTTCAGATATTAAATTTTCGGTTGGCAGAGATTGTCAAGGAACCCATCAGCGTCTATGAGTATCCATGGTATATTGTTGTCTTGGGGACATTGATGGGGCTGCTGGCCGTGGTTCCCGTGCTGGTGTCTCAGTTACTGAGTTTCCGCTTCAGTATCCCCTTACTGCTGTCGATTATTTTCGTGGCCAAACTTCCGCTATTGGCTTTGTTTGTTCTGCTGAGCTGCATCGCGGTGGCGTGCCGTCCGCTGCGTTTTCGTTCACGATTTATCTCTGTGGCGCTGTGCATGGCGCCGCAGTTAATCTATTGGGCCGTCTGGGGCGGCGACCGAACCGCCGATCCGATTCGCTGGGGCGGCTCGTTTGCGCCGTGGATTTATGCATGGCTCTGCGGCCTTACGATGGCGGCGGTGGTATTGGGTGTTGGGCATTTCACCCGGTATAAGCCCGGTATGAATTGGTCCATCAATCTGGTTATGCTGTTGGGTGCGTTTGGAATTTTTCAGCATCATATCGGTTTTGCGGAGTTGGATTATCATCGGTATATCGCGGCCAGCAATCCTGAAGACGCCGTCGAGTTCCAGACTCATTCGATATCGGACACGCTGGACAAGGTCATTGAAGATGCTCCCCTGCGCAGCCGTTTAGAAGGGCGGTTTTATTCGGTTGATAAAGATTTTGTGTTCCGTAATGAGCTCAAAGAAAATATCCATGACTTATTGGCTTATAATAACCGTTGGCCGGAATGGTTCCGTCGGAAAATGCCTGATGAGCTCAAATATCAGACCAAGCGGCAAAGTCTGATGCTGCAATGCGAGAAGTTTATGGAACGCTGGCCGAGAAATCAGAAACGAATGCCGACCGTAATATATTATAATGCGATCCTGAGCGAATTTCATCCGGATGTGCGTAAGATCGTTGATCAGGAGCTTCTTTGCTTTTACAGCGATTATCCGTTTGAAGATAATTATATCATCTGGAAGGAGTTGTTTGACAGTTTTCCGGAAAGCCCGGAATCCATGGAAGCCCGCTGGCGTATTGCCATGCATCATGCGGGGAACGAGCAGTTTGACAAGGCCGCCGAATATTGTCAAACCGCGCAATCTCGGATCACTGAGCTGATGAGTAAGCTTGAAGCTCAACCCGAAGAGTCCGGTTCTCTTTTTGCGGCCTTCGGAACCCCCTCCCCGCCCACCATGACGTCTTTTAAATTACATGAGCTTCAAGCTCGCTTCAGAAAGCTTCAGTCACTGCTCAGTGAGGAAAACCGAGGCGCTGACAAGGATGCGGGACAACGATTGGCGGAATTTCTGCGGCTCAATCCACATGAATCAAATTGCCCTGCCCAACTGGATCGTTTACTGGAGAGAATGCCCCAAGACGATGGCCTCCGGGATAATGTCT
This sequence comes from Phycisphaerae bacterium, assembly GCA_029858345.1. Taxonomy (GTDB): domain Bacteria; phylum Planctomycetota; class Phycisphaerae; order Sedimentisphaerales; family Anaerohalosphaeraceae; genus 4572-13. The sequence continues at coordinate 5,001 of JAOUFG010000122.1, read as the reverse complement.
TATTCGCAAAAGCGGTCTTGGTTGACGATATTCCGCGGCGGTTACAGTTACTGGAGCAATTGGCAAAGCAATATCCCCAGCGGGATGCAGGTCTTCAGGCGCAATACGAGTTGGGGTTACTGAAAATCCAGCTCTGGAAAACGATCGAGGGGTCTGAAGAGGTACGAAAGAAATACTTACTGGAGGCGTATTCGATTTTGTCGGAGATTAAAGATAATCAGCCGAAAAGCCCTTTTGCTGAACAGGCCGAAACCATGCTCAAGACATTGCCTTCATTGAAGTAGAGTACCTATATATCAGAGATTCCACGAAAAGTTATCGGGCTATCCCTATCATTTCCTGATTTTGATTCAAATTCATCTTTTCGCAAAAATCTTCTATTATCGGGCGTAGAATCTGCAAGTCTTTTTTAGAAAACATCTTATAGTTTTCTGCCTCCGGCGGGTGGTGAGGCCGTGTGAATTGAATTGGTTCTGAGCGGCCTCGATTTGACCGAAATACGGGGGTAACGTAAGTTTTATAAGTACGGAGTGCGGTTTTTCAGAATGATGAGCACCGATAGAATGACGAAGAATACATGGATACTATGGGCGGTGTTTTTACTGTTGCCCGGTACTGTCGGGCTAAGTATCCAGTTTGCGCAAAAAAAAGCGATTCAAAATCGCGCCGTTGAGGCCTCTCAACGCGTCGCTCAAAACGAAGCCGCCCAGGAATATCTCCAGATGTATGAACAGTGGTCCGATTTGCCGGCCGAACAGAAAGCGGACAATCCCTGGGGTCAGGGAGCGTACGGCGGAGCCGAGATCCGCAATCGCCTTCAGGAAGGCCAATCTGACCGCCTTGCGGCCGATCTTTCGATGCTGGGAAAAGGGATTTTGCATTATCCGGATGAACTGGCGGATGTTATTTATGGCGCCGGTTGGCAGCAGGCGGTGACGGATTATAAAAAGGAGTGTGCCGTCATTGAGATGATTCAGATCGGGTCGGTATTCTTTTTGGCGGGGGGAGCCATTATCCTGACAGGAGGACTGGTCAGGGCGCTGGTTTTGTTTGTTAAAAAGAAAGTATCAAAAGACGAAGTACCAAAAGACGTTCAGGCACCGGGTTCGGAGGTCCAAGAAACCGGCATCCCATCGGTAAGAGCTGATATTGCTGAAGCGTTCACGTCGATGATGGATGGTTCGGATCTTTCCGAAAGTGTACCGGACAAAGAATCCGAAACAGCAAAAGAGGAGATTGGCCCGTCGAAACAAAAAAACCGGGGGTATTTCCAGTCCCGTAAAAAGTTCACGCCGGAGGACGCGTCGTCTGCGGCTGCTTCAAAGGACACGGAACTTCCGATGAGACCGACAACTCCCAAGGACGGTTCTTTAGGGAAGCCGCAAAAAGACACGTATTTCGGATGGGCGATTGAAGACGTCGATTCCGCAGAGCTTGGAACGCTGATGACCACCGAGCCCCTGACCAAAGAATTGACGGAGCTGACAGAGGAGGTTTCCGCGATTCGTCAGTTTGCCGCTCAGCAGCAGGATCAGATGCGTAAACTCCAGGACGGTTACGATTGGATGATCATTCGCCGGTTCTGTTTACGGATCATACGCAGTATCGATAATATCGAGGATCGGATCGCGCTTCTCAAATCACAGGATCAGGACGCATCCGTTTATCTTGAAGACATCCGGGATGAACTCATTTTTGCATTGGAATCCAGCGGTATTGAACAATTTAAGCCCGATCTGGGAATCCCGTTCAAGGGGCTTGAAAAATACGCAGAAGCGGTTCGAGAGCGTGTCCTTACCGAGGACTCGGACCTGGTGGGCAATATTGCCACGATTGCCCGTCCCGGTTATCAATATTTAGTGAATGATGACGATGTTAAAATTGTCCGTTGCGCACAGGTGATGCTGTACGAGACAAAAGAAAATTAACAGGGGATTAAATTATGAATACAATTGCAGGTATCGACTTAGGAACAACGTTTTCAGCACTGGCTCGCCTAAACGGCATTGGCCGTCCGGAGATCGTACCCAACTGTGAAGGGGAACGAATCACCCCTTCGGCGGTCTATTTTGAAGAAGAAGAGGCCGGAACGATTCGTGTGGGTCTGGAGGCCGTCAATTGCCGCCAGCTCAACCCGGAGCGAGCGGTCCGCTGGATCAAGCGGTACATGGGCGACCAGAACTGGAAAAAGAGCATTGATGGTCATGAGTGGACGCCACAGGAGATTTCCGGTCTGATTCTGAAGAAACTCAAGCAGGACTGTTCGATTGAAAGTCCGATTCACGACGTCATTATTTCTGTGCCGGCCCATTTTGATGAAGCCCGCCGCAAGGCAACGATGGATGCCGGTACATTGGCGGGGTTGAATGTGGTTGGTATCGTGAATGAACCCGTCGCCGCGGCGTTGTATTATGCCACCACCCAAAATGTGAACGGCCGTGTTCTGGTTTACGATCTTGGCGGCGGAACGTTTGATGTGACGATTCTTGACATCGATGGCCAGGAAATTAATATCGTCTGCAGCCAGGGCGATCATGCCTTGGGCGGTGTGGATTTTGACAAGAAGATCGTCGAGCTGTTTCAAGAGGCCTATCGTAAGGAACATAACGCCGAGCTGATTCAAAATGAACAGGACCGGGCCAAGTATGAAGACGAGGCCGAAGATGTCAAAAAGACGCTTTCCCGACGAAATTCCGTGCGAAAGATATTGTACGGTGCCGCCGGTTCCGTAAAAGTCGAGATTACCCGTGAGCAGTACGTTCAGGCCATCGAACCGTTGATCGCTCGGACGGAAATACTGATCGAGGTGGCATTGGAAGAGGCCAAGAGTACCGTTTCGGACATTCAAAAGGTTCTTTTGGTCGGCGGCAGTACACGCATGCCCGTTGTACAGCAGCGGCTGAAAGAGAAATTCGGATTCGAGCCGGAAATTGCTGTCAATGTTGATGAATGTGTTTCCCTGGGGGCGGCCATTCATGCGGGGCTGACACTTTTGAGAGACAATCCCAAGAAGGTTTCAAAGGGGATCGCGACAGGGCTCAAAGAGGTTCGTCTGAGGGATGTCTGCAACCACAGCTACGGCACGATCTGTGCCCCCATTGACGAGGAAACCGGTCGGCATGTGATCCGCAATTCGATCATTCTCCAGAAAAATACCCCCTTGCCCTGTGAGGCGACTCAGACCTTTTATACGATGTCCGAGGGCCAGACAGAACTGCAGGCAGCCATTACGCAGGGGGAAGATGAGGATCCGGATTTCGTCAATAAAATCGCGACGGAAATCTTTACGCTGCCTCCCGATCGGCCTGCCAATCAGCCCATCCATGTGCGATACAGTTACGATGTGAATCAGCGTATGCATTGTCAGTTTCTGGATGAGGGATCAGGACGCACACTTGAAGTGGAGTTTTGTGTGGGGGAAAATGGTCAAATGACACCGGCTGAAATTAAACAGGCCGCTGAGGCGATTGGTTCAGCCAATGTTGAATGAGATGATGAAGCATGATGATAGGGATTTTTGTAACAGGTTGTATGTTGGCGGCCGGATTTACGGCGGTATGGTTTTCGCCCCGGCGCAGCTGTTTGTTACAAATTCTCTCTGCCTTTGACCGCTTTCGATTCATCTGCCATGTTGAACAATTGACCGATGAATCGCTGCCCTCCGGAAAAGATCAGTTTTTCCGGGTTAAAATGATTGGACGGATCCCTACGGACGAGGACAATGTTGATACAGATGTGCAGCTTGAGATTCAGGATATTACGGAGGGCCGGTCACGTCCTCAGCAGGTTCTCAGTACCGATGAGCAGTATCGTTGCCAAGACAGTGCCGGATTTCATTTCATTCAGGATAACGGCATTGTTCCGGAAAAGAATTCCGTATTGGCCCACTGGGCAACGGTGGCGCAGTTCCCCTGTCACATTCTTCGTTTTTCCCATCGGGGACGTCGAAAGCTGATGTTTTGTGTATCCGTTCTTGAGGCCGAAACCGGGCGGGAACTCATTACTGACCAAAAGACAATTGAGTATGTCTATTGCAGCGATGGCTACCATGAGGTGCATACCCGGCGGTGCGACATCTTAAAATCCTGTGTCGAACTGGCTGTTTTTTGCTGTGGGCAAACGCCGCCCTTTCCAGGCGATATTCAATCCCTGTGGACAACGTGGCTTCAGGAAAAATCAGATCCCTTTATGTCTGCTGAAGAAGCGAAAGGGATGGTTGAGCAAATTGCCCGGAACGCTTCGGCCCTGGCCGTTGAAGCGTCCGCTGAGACCCTGCTGGCTTACGGTCAGAGTACCGATGCGTTTCTCGCGATGGAACTGGCCATGCAAACCGCCGGTTCCTGCGGGACCGTGACTTTGGAAATGTATCAACGGATTGCTCGCATTGCGGAAATGCTTCAAATCCGCCAGGATCGCTTCCTGGCGATGGCTCAAAAAATACTCCTGAACTCCGGATGCCATATTGAGGAACCTTCGTATCTGTTGGGCATTTCTCCGGATATGGATGAAGCGTCATTCCGAAAACGGTTGAATGAGGAATACCGCAAGTGGAACGCACGCGTCACACATCCCGATGCACACATTCGCGACCGGGCCGATACGATTCTCACGTTGATTGCGAATATCAGAACGCAGCGGTTTCAAACCTGTTCCTGAAATCAGAACCATTTCTTAGAACGCTTCAATTTTTCCGGCTTTGCTTTCTTCCATCGAGGGGACAAATCTTGCAAGGTGAAAAACGCAGAAAATACTATTCATTGTCGAGTATTTTCTCTGAAATCCTTTTTTTATCCGTATTATTATGGGTTACTGACATGTCGTTCTTCCTCGAAAAAGCCATAACCCTATATCCTGAAAGAAGTAATGACTCCTCTGCGGGGTGTTCGCTTAAGATAGTGTGCATCCGTGCCTCATCACATAACTCCAGAACTGTTGCCAGCGGCCCGTTGTTAACTTTAATGTTCGCAATGCAAGAACACAACTGGCGCCATCCTCTTTCCA
>JAOUFG010000025.1 GCA_029858345.1 Phycisphaerae bacterium | reverse complement strand
CTCTTCGAGTAACTGCGATATGACAACATCTTTATCGTCCATAAATCATGGAATAGCAGATAGTTGTGTATCGCGCAAGTCTTTTTTGTGAATTTTTCAAAAATAATTGTGAATGGTTACTTTTCTTCTTTACAGCATCCATTACGTTAACAGTTGATTAAGTCCGCACTTAAAACCGGCGTTGCTCCCGACCGGGTACAGACAAAATCCGCAATTCTGGACGCACGTTGATGCAACTCTTTAAGTGCTTTACCTGCGAGAAATCCCATGACCGCGGCGGCGGTAAATGAATCTCCGGCGCCCACCGTATCGATAACTGATACGTCCCTGCTTTCACAAAAAGACACCTCATCCTGTGTATAGAGCGTACTGCCCGCCGGGCCTTTCGTCAGCATCACACAATTCAAATCGTATTTTGAAAGCAGTTGGGTTATCGTTTTGGATTCGTCTGTTTCACCGATGCCAAGCATTGAAGCAACGACCGGCAATTCCTCGTCATTCAACTTCAGTATGTCTGCATGTTCCAAAGACATTAAGACAGTTTCTTCCGTGGCATAATCCTGGCGAATATTGATGTCAAACACACGCAGGCAACGGCCCCCTGTTGACTTCAGAAATTGTTGTATCGTTTCTCGAGAAACAGGATTTCGCTGAGCCAGTGAACCAAAGCAAACCGCATCACACTTTTCGGCCAGTAACGCCAGTGATTCGGACCATTGGATGGTGTCCCATGCAACTGGCGAATGGATTGTGTAGTCAGCATGACCATTGGGATCTAATTCAACACTGACGGTTCCGGTGGGATAACCCCGGACTTTTTCCAAATAAGCCGTCTCGATTCCCAATTCCGTCAATGAATTGAAAATATCAGCTCCATCTTTATCATCACCGACCGCACTCACCACAAAACTATCAGCACCGAGTGCATGACAATGATAGGCAAAATTTGCGGGCGCCCCTCCGAGCCGACGGCCATCCGGCAGCATATCCCATAAAATTTCACCGAGGCCGACAACAACTGATTTTTTTTTCCGAATCATTATATCTATCCCGAGTCAGTCCATATCGATCATGACTTTCATCACCTTATCGCCTTCATTCTCGATATAATGATAAGCAGCAAGAAACTCATCAAACGGAAAATGCTTTGAATCAAGCGGCTCGGTTTTTATAACACCGGATGCGATCCATTCAACGGCCTGCTCCCAATCCTCATGGCGATACATCATGGAGCCCTTCATGGTCAATTCATGCTCACAAACCACCGACATATCAACTTTGGGCATCTCTTCATAAACGCCGACAATCAACACGGTCCCGCCTTTACCAACCCCTGATACCAGTGAGGCCAGGCTTGCCTGGACACCTGCAACTTCAACCCCCACCTCAAAACCATCGGAGCCGAATTCCTTGTCAACCGCAGCCGTTAGTGATTGTGTTTTAACATTGCACGACGCGTCAATTCCGACCTGCCGTGCAATATTCAAACGATAATCACTGATGTCTGCGATCAATACTTTTTTCGCACCCCGGCATTTGCAGGCTTGGGCGACGAAATTACCGATCGTCCCTGCGCCGGAGACCACAACATTTTTGCCACTCAAGTCACCAATCTGCCTGGTTGAATGCGCCGCAACGGCAACAGGTTCCACAAAAGCTCCCTGTTCTGGCAGAAAATCATCAGGAAGTTTGACGATCTTATCGGCTTCGGTAACAAAAAGATCTTGGGCACATCCCGGTGCCTGAAATCCTCGAACTTTCAGCACTTCGCAGGCATTATATTGACCTCTGCGACAGGGTGGGCATTGGCCGCAGACTTCCTGAGGAGTCGCTGTCACCTTGTCGCCGATGCTGATTTGATCAACCCCTTCTCCAACCGCCTCAATGATTCCTGAAAACTCATGTCCTTGGATCAGCGGATAGCTTACAAATGGGTGCTTACCATGGAATACATGTATGTCCGATCCGCATACCCCAATCCGCTGAACTCGAATCCGAATTTGCCTCTCGCCCGGAATTGGATTTTTAACCTGACGGTATTCAATCATTCCGGGTTCTTGTATTACAGCCTGTCTCATGAATACACCCTAAACACAACTGAAACTCCAATTACAAGTCTACTGGACAAACCAGTGGTTATATAGATTTCTTATTATAACTCTTGAAAAGTCTATTAAAAAGGACTATATTGCGTATAAAGTGTACCATTTTGCGAATTTTAAATAAGGTGCGGAATGTCCGGATAAATAATAAAAGCTCCAAATTGAATAAGAAACGAAATATCCTGTTGGCCTTGACGACGACTCACCATGGTTTTTACCGCGGTGTGGCTCGCTACGCTCGTAAACATAACTGGCATTTGGTAACAGATATGCTATATGCGGCTACAATTCCATATGGCTGGCATGGAGACGGGATTATCTCTCACGTTGGGTACTGGGAAGAACTCGCCGATTTCATCAGATTGGCTTCTGAACCTAAAGTTGAACTCACCAATGTTCGGCCTGACATAGATGTGCCTCATGTTGAGGGAGACAACCAGAAAATCGGAGAGATCGCTGCCCAGCACTTTATTGAGCGGGGTTATAAAAACTACGCATGGGCTCCCTTCACCAATGACATTATCAATCATCATCGGTATGCAGGATTTCATACAACACTCAAAAGCCACGGATTTAACTGCGCTTTACTACCGCCTCAACATCTTTTTTCCGAAATACCGTCCCATCTGGATTGGTCCGGACATCTTAGAAAGTTATCAAAATCGATATCAAAATTACCCAAACCGCTTGCTGTCTTTTGTTATAATGATTGTGTCGCCGCAAATGTCCTGCATGCCTGCCAGGAAGCAGATTTGATTGTGCCAAACGAAGTTGCTTTAATTGGAGCTGATAACGATGAACTTCTGTGTGAAGCGGTCACCATACCCCTGACAAGCGTTATTCACGACTTGGAAGGAATCGGCTACCAGGGAGCGATGCTTCTCGACCGACTTATGGATGGAGAAGCCTCACCAACGTTGCCGATAATGGTCCCGCCAAAAGGAATTGTAGTTCGACAAAGTTCTGATATGGTCGCCGTAGATAATCCACAGGTTGCCCATGCTTTACGGTATATATGGGATAATTATATGAATAAAGAATTAACAGTTGACAAAATTGTTGCGGCAACCAAATTGTCCCGGCGCACTCTGGAAATCGCTTTTCGTCATAATGTGGGCCGAACTATTAATGAAGAAATTATTCGTATTCGCCTTGAAAAAGTCAAAGACATGCTCAAGGAGACTGACATGAATGTCATTGACATTTCCGCTGCAACGGGCTTTACCCGTCCCAACCATTTGTTCAGAACCTTTCGTAAGCACTTAAATACTTCTCCCCGAAATTACCGACTTCAAAATAAAGTGGATTAAAACAATTACGTGAGAATGCAACTTAAGTTTTGAAATGATCTGAATGTACAGAGCTCTTTTGGATTCTAATAGTTAGGCTTTTTTTCTTGGCGCATCCTACAACCAAATTACAACTCCAGAGACTAATAGCTCATTATTTTTAAAAATGAGATTCTATATAGCTCTTAACATGAAGGGCTTATAATATCTTAAAAAGTTGTAAAGTTTTTAATAGCCTTTTGATGGGATTCATCTCTCTCCACAGAAACCATATCAGCCCAACTGAGTTGAAGGATGTTATTTAAATGAAACATGGTTTTGCCGTGTTGTTTTTTTGAAACGCCTGATGGATTGCAGTTGAAATACTAAGAATCAGACCCATAAAAAGTTCGTTTTTAAAGCTTCCGGCCACTCCGGCGTTGTTTTTTTGAAACGCAAGTCCGGTTCTGTTTTCAGTTCGGTAATTAAAAAAGAAAATCAATTAATGTTGTAACTTTATGTTAAGAATAAAGTTAAAGACAGAAAACTCAGACGCAGAGGTCCTTCTTTCTCGATGGCACAGACATTGCACCCATCTGATGATGTCCCTCTTAAAGGTGATGTCCCTATTAATGGGGATGCAATAATGAATTAGATTCCGCATGAAAGCGGAAGAGGGTGATGTTAGGGCTGGGCCTTCGCGGAACCAGCCCTTTTTTTAATACCGCTCCTATAAGAAAATTGTGCTCACTGCGCGGCTATGTCATTTCTGCGAAGAACGTTGGACTTTTCCTCGCGGAAATTTATTCCCCCTCAAGGGTATAATTTTTCCATTTCTCAGTCCATTTTTTGCAGATTTTGTCTATAATTGGCTTTTATGACTGAAATACTCTACAGAATCATTGACGCCAACTATAATCGCGCTCGCGAAGCGTTCCGGGTCATGGAAGAATACTGTCGTTTTGGGCTGAATAACCCATCTCTTTCCGGACAGGCCAAACGATGCCGGCACCAGTTGTGCAATGCCTTACATTCCATCAGCGAGGAACGATTATTGTCGAGCCGGGATACTGAAGGCGATGTCGGCAAGGAACTGAAAGTCGAGGGACAGTTCCAAAGGAAGTCCCTTCAAGACTGTTTTACCGCCGCCGCTAAACGTGCCAGCGAAGCCCTGCGTGCACTGGCCGAAACAACACAAGCCCTTGACCCTGTTCTTGCCGCAACGATGGAGAAACTTCGTTTTGAGGTCTATTCCCTGGAGAAGAAAGCAGTCCTTTTCGCTTGTTCAAAGCATAAATTTGAATCCGTCCGGCTCTATGTTTTAATTAACGCAAACCCACAAAAGACCCCTTCTGAGGTAATGAACCTGGTCAAATGCTGCGTTGAGAATGGGGCCGATTGTATCCAGTTGCGAGCGAAGGGCCTTTACGATTCGGATTTACTGAGTCTTGCAAAAAAATTCACGACCCTCTGCAAAGACGGCGGCATTGTCAGCATCATCAATGATCGGGGTGATATCGCGATTCTTTCCGGGGCTGACGGCGTCCATCTGGGACAGAATGAAATTTCTGTATCGGATGCAAGACAGTTAACCAAAGGCCCCTTCATCATCGGCGTCAGCACGCACAATCTCGATGAACTTCATAACGCGATTGAATCCGGGTGTGATTATGCCGCTGTCGGTCCCGCGTTTCGCAGCCCAACCAAACCTCTGATCGATGTCGCCGGCCCTGAGTATCTCCAAAAAGCGGTTCCCATTCTTGATAACGCCGGGATATTTCATGTTGCCATTGGGGGTATTCGTTCGAATACGATTCCCGACTTGTTACAGATCGGTGTAAGAACCGTTGCGGTCAGCTCTGATATCGAACATTCGGCAGACCCGGAAAAAACCTGTAAGGCCTTAAAAAAGCTGCTTTTAGACTACCAAAAATGAACTTATCGACAGAGTTTTCACCAAGACATTCACAGATTTCGCGATGTATCTCTATTTAGAAACGACAAGACAGAATGAATGGGTATATACCAACCGGTCTGTACCTCGTTTTTTTCGCAACTCCCCTGACAGTTACATAAGCACATTTTAATCAACTACTTAGGTAGATTCTGCGTGGATTTTGGAATCAACATCATTCATCTACTTCAAATGAAGATAACAATAAAAGTCTGCTATTTGACTCTCCATTAGGCCCATTTCTCGTAATGACCAAGTTTTTAACAAGTTATCCACCATCTTGGGACATGAAATCCCTTCTTTTCGACATTTCTTATAAAAATAGGGTGATTGTGACAAAAAAGATTGGGATTTCAATATCTCACGAACCCTTTATTCTGTATAATTCGCATGATTATTGATGAAATCTCGGTTTTTTTAAGAGTCAGAACTATGAAACAAATGCGATTAAAGAATTTTCTTGAGAATCAGCAATTCGCCGTTACGGCGGAACTGACCGGAGGACCCGGCTACAACTTTGCTCCTTTTGAATTGTTTCTTGCTGAGCACAAGGAAAAAAAATCCTCCATCCCTGACGGATTCCATTTTGCCGGCATTACGGTACCCCAAAATCCCGGAGGCGTCGCCAATGTAGACCCCTCAGACGTCTTGGCGGTTCTCCAGCAAAGAAATGCCGGGTTGCTCGAAGACCTGGACTATATCCCACATCTGAGCTGCAAGGACAACAACACCGACTCTCTGATCAGCACCCTGGTCGGGTATCGCCGGCGAGGCGTGGAGTCTGTACTTGCCTTAACCGGCGATAAGCCGGTCTCTGCTCAAGGCGTGTTTGAGGTTGAAAGCGTGGGGCTTTTGTCACTCATCAGCAAACTAAACCATCAATCCATCGTAAAAACGAATTCAAGCAACCTGGGTATTACTCCTCAGTTTTATCCCGGGGCGGCTGTATCGCCTTTTAAGTACACCGAAGGGTCCCTGATGCAGCAGTACTACAAGATGGAAAAGAAAATCGCCGAAGGCGCACGCTATTTGATCACCCAGGTCGGCTGGGACTGGAAAAAATCACTTGAGCTGATGCAGTATTTGAAGGCCGGCAGGATTGATATTCCCGTCATCGGAAACGTCTATTGGCTGACAACACTGACCCCCGCTCCCCGGCTTATGCACGACATCAAGCTTCCCGGATGTTTTGTCAGTGATGACCTTCTGGCGAAGCTCCAATCTGAAACAACCGATGAGCACATCGAACGGGCCGCCCAGCAGGTCGCCATGTACAAGTCGATGGGCTATGCCGGCGTCGATATCGGCGGCGTACACCACTATGATCATTTCCTGAAAATCCTGAATCGGGCCGCCGAAATCGGGGATTCTTGGGAACAGTACAAAGACAATCTCTCCTGGCCGGCAGATCATGGCTTCTATTTATTCGACCAAACCGGTTCACAGCGCCCCCTTGCGAATCCAAAGCCAAAGGCCAATGAGCGGTTTTTTGATTTTATGCACCGAGCGATCCTTGATCCGGACCACCGGGGATTTCACTGCTTCAAATGGCTATTAAAGACGACACGAGCCGATAAAGAACAGGCCTGGACCTATAAAACATTTAACGCTCTTGAAAAGAGTTTCAAGTCTCTCGCATTTGAGTGCGAGGAATGCGGTGATTGTTACCTGCCGGAAAACTTTGGCTACTGTACCATTGGGGGCTGCGAAAAAGGCATGGACAATGCGCCCTGCGGCGACGCCACCGTTGACGGCTATTGCGGCAACAATCTGGACCGGCTTTGCATCGGCGAAAAAATATACACCTCTGCCGCCGCGAAACCGAACGGCCGGGAGAAACTGCGAAAGATCATTAATAAGCCGCGTATCCCGGCATTGGAGCATACAAGCTCTCTTGTTAATTATTTATTTGGAAAGGACCACACCATGTCAACGCCTCTCATTGGAATTGGTGAATCGATCCATGCCTCCATACCAAATACAGGGCAGGTCATGAAGGACCTTCATGCCCTTGGATCGGATGCGTATATCAAGCCAAGCGACCAACTAAACTACATTCGTGCACTGATTGAGGATCAGGCCGACGAAGGGGCAAGCTATATTGCGGTCAATCTGGATGCGTTTGGAGAGGATGACCCCCAACAGGCCGCCGAAATGATGGTTGAATACACCAAACTCGTCCGTAAATGGAGTAAAGGCGTTCCGATCTGCATGGACAGCAGTGATGACAATGTCCTGATCGCCGGGTTGAAGGAATGGTACAATACCGATGAAGCCGTAAAACCGCCATTGATAAATTCCATCAAAACCCATACCGCCGACAACATGATGCCGTCAAAAAAGACCTATGACTTCTTGTTTATCGGCCTGCTGGTCAGCGAAGACAAACCGACCGGTCCGGGCGGTTCCCATTCCGTGGACGAGTTGTTTGGACTGGCACAAGAACTGTTCGAGAAGGCAGTGAAATATGGATTTAAGCCCGAAGAAATCTTCTTTGACTCCACCGTGTTTCCCATTGCCATCGATATGCCGATGGAACCGGGTGTGCCGGGATATACCTATCGGGCCTTCGAGACAATCAAGAAGATCAAAACCGACCCCAAAATGAAAGGTTGTCATTGTTCGCTGGGCGTGAGCAACTGCTGCCGGGATCTGCCGGGCCGTCGCATCGGAATCTGCCGGGCTTACGTCGCCAAGGCGATGGAATACGGCCTGGATGCCGGAATTGTGAATGCCGCTCATCGCTATGGCGAAAAAGAGGTTGATCCGGGACTGCTCGAATTGGTCGATGCTTACGCCAAACTGGACGGCACGATGGAAAATTTAACCCGGGCCATGGAACTCATGGGGCAGTTCTGCCAATCCTGCAAGAAACCCGCCAAAAAATAGCCCGCCCAGACAATTAACGTTTATAAAGGCGGCTGTCAAAGTCGCTTTTTTGTTTTATTGACAAACCGTATGGAGTGTGATAAGTTTAACTTCGATAATGGAGTTTTAAGGGAAACTATATTTAGCAATTAGGAGGCAATTATGGATCAGAACATGGACAATCCGAACCCGCCCAGTGAAGATCAGACACCCCAAGCCCCGCCGCAACCCGAGCCAACACAGCAACCCCCTGAAGCTACAGTTATTTCACAAGATTCAAAAAACATGGGCATGCTGTGTCATTTGTTAGGCCTGTTTACAAGTTTCATCGGCCCGCTTATTCTATGGCTGATCAAAAAAGATGAAGACACGTTTGTAGACGACCAAGGCAAGGAGGCACTTAACTTCCAGATCACCGTCATCCTTGCCATGATTGCCTCTGCGATCCTCACAGTCGTTGTTATTGGTTTTTTCCTCTGGTTCGCAACAATCATATGCAACTTAATCTTCTGCATTCTGGCTTGTGTTGCTGCCAGCAAAGGCGAAAATTATCGCTATCCTGTATCATTACGGCTCGTCAAATAAAAAACTAAATCCAAAAAAACAGCGATTATCAAAGTTGGAACACTGATAATCGCTGTTTTATTTTTCTCGGCACACCGTTCTCCACTATGGTATGAGAACGGGCACCGTTCAGTTCACAACTGCCGACGTGGTTGGATCATTATTGCATTTCCATCATCATCATATCCATCATCATCGGATCCATCATGCCCGGGTCCATCATCATGTCCTGCGGCGTTCCAAGGCCTCGTCGCTGCACATCCCGTTCCATCTCTTTCTGAATCGCTGCATAAGTGACGCGCGTCTCGGAACTCCAATTACTTTTACCGACCGGAATTTGCTGCAAGCCATCGGCGTCATAATAAAGCATCTCATAAAGAACACTCTGCCGCAATTTGCTTCCCCAAAACGTCTCTTTGGAAACATCCACAAATGTAATACCCGTTGTAAAATCAACTTTTTCCGTGAGGGGGTTCTGTCCTTCGCCGGTCATCCCATACATTTCTGCTTCTACACCGCCCATGCCTGTTTTGTTGGCTGCCTGATCATCCTCGACTTCATAGCCAATGATCTGACCCTGATAAACATCAAAATCGAAATCACGCCACTGGCCAAGGTAGTACTTGGCCACTTCAACTTTAACGCCATCGATTTTGTTTGAGGCGGTCCGGCTTGCAATGACCTCCGTCGGGAATACATATACCCGCCTGGGAATAACCAACACTTCGGTGGGTTCGGAATAGCCGCTCCAGAGAACAACCTGATTCTTATACTGAATCTGGTCCTTTTCGAACCAGTCTTTTCCGGCTATCGGGTTAAAGGCTCCGATCCGCATACGATATTGATAGGTGTTTCCGGGTTCGACTGTATCATCGTGTGCCCAGACCAGAAGATCCTGTCTGTCTGCAAGAATGCTCTTGTCATCGAGCCGCTCTCCCTCAAACTCTTTTTTAACAACATCTACAGTCCTCTCCTTGGGAACGACGGTTCGCGGAGTCGCTATTCCATAACCTCCCTCCTCCATCATATCCGGCATCATTTCTCTGTCACCCCGGCCTCGTGTACTACGACCTGCGGGCTGCCGTCTGGTTGGTGTGGGCCGCCGGGCTGCCCGAGATGCGCCGGATGTTCTTCCTGCCTGTTGTGCTTTGAGGCGGTCTTCGCGTCGTTGACGTTCTGCTTTTTCGTCCTCCTTGTCCTGAATGTCCAGTGCTTCTTTCAGAAACACCGGCGGCAGCCACTCCATCCTGCTGATGGAAAACGAATAGCTTTCAGGCTGCAAAATATCCCACTGAACAGCCGTTTCTTTGTATAGCGGCATCAGGAGATTCACGCCAAACTGAGATTGTTCCAGCGTCAACGGTAATTCCTTACGCTGTTTTTGATAAGCACCAATCTTTGTGTGCGGGATCGACTCCCACGGCCCCCATTGACCGTTTTTTTGTCTGGCTCTGCGCTGAAGTTCCAAATCTGCAAATACCGGTGTCGCCAGGGCAGGGTCTTTCCATGATGTTTTTAAACGGGGCCCCATAAAACTTTGTTGAAAATTGGTATACAATTTCTTCACATCAAATCGAGCCGAAACAGACACCAGGTCTATATCCTCAACTTCTCCCACCACATTAGCATAGGTACGGCTCGGCGTGATCTCTTCTGTCGGCACCTTGGCGGCCCCTCTTAAATCCGCTACCGCCACATCCGTCAAAGCAGGGATTTGCGGCAACGCATAGAGGCGGTCTTCTTCAATGACCACGTCTCCGGCGCCGGGGTAAGGAATCCGAACAGATGACGATATATCGGAAATCGGGCACCGAAGCAACTGATCATAAGCTGCGGCATCGGTTTCGTTATAAGGTATTGGCGCAGCCGGTTCTTCCAGTTTCGGCAGCACCTTCTCCGCTTCCTGCTTCACATACCGATCAATCTCGGAAGGACTCAATGTCCTTTCCCTGCCCTGAATTCGAACTTTTTCACTATAGGGATTACCGATAACATATACCCACAACAGAACACCACTGAACAATACAAATATTGCCAGCACAATCTTGTCGATTTGTTTTTCAAGTATGAGCAACAACGTCTTATTTTTCATCTTCGGTATCCTGATTATAGAATTCCATGATTCGTGTACTACCCCTAAAACATCCCGCCCGGATCCGTACCGAGATATCCACCAGGCGATGTATTTTCCGGAGTTTCTTCAAATTGACCGAGTCGCTTCTTAACAGGGACCGGTTTAATCGAATCATATCCCATTCGATTAAACCGGTATTCACAAATCAAATCCAAACGCATCACTGAACCGTTTCCATACCGATAAAACTCGTGTTCCGCACTTGCTTTGTCAACGACGCTCAGGTTTGTGTTTAAAATTGTAATTTGGTTATGACGGGAATCAACAGGTTCGCCCTGCCGAGTAAACGGCTCGTTAAAAACACTGGGATAAAACGAGTGGGGCTTTTCACTGCACAACTCTTTCATAAACGAAAGAACAGAACGCCCGTCCACAAGCACGGAAACCGCAAAATGAATAATATCCATCTCTTCATTGCAGACGCGGACCGTTGGCGACTCGGCCATGAAATTGCTCGGCAACGTCGGGGTTACATAGTTCGGAATGTCGCGCATACCCATGCTGCCGCCTCCCATCTCCCCGTAATAACGTGTGGAGGGGTTCGAACTTCCGGCGGTCACCGGACCGATGAAACTGACTCCCATCAGACGTTTTACAGGTGAGGATGAGACCTTCCCGGTGTCACCGTTCATTTTAACGATCGTATCAACAATATCTTCGTAGATCCAGAACGCCACCTGAGAATCCCAGCAATCCTGCAGCGCCTGGTCCTTACCGGAAAATGTATACTTTTCCCAAAACTCATACCAGGAAAAACCCGATGGATTTGTATAGACCGATATCTCTTGGGCCCGCTTCATGCAAAGCGCATCGACCATCGGATCCTTTGCATCAACGGTTCGAGTCCCTCGTGCCATCATATTGACAGGAGTCGTCCCGCCGCCGCCGCCGGCATTTCGAATTTCAACATCACTGGGGGCATCGAGAGCATTCATTTTCCCGATCAGTGATTCAATGTCACTGCGATACTTCGCACCAAATATCGTAAAAATCTGGGCTGACTGATCCGAAGGAGCGGGAAAAATGACATAATCATAAGTAACCAACTCCCGCTGACTGCTTTGAATTGCAAGCTGCTTGATTTTGTTTGCATCCTCTTCCAGTTTATCCATATAAATCCGGAGTTGCTGCGGCTCATTTTTTGAAGGTACATTTTTCGACAACGACTGAACCGTAGAGGCGGTTCGAGCGCTTTTTTGCATTTGATCCTTAACCTTGTTACCCACCAGCGCTGTCGGAAAGAACAGCAGCAGCGCAACAACCGTAATCACGACCGACGGCAGCAGCGCTGTGTACTTTTTGAGTGTGCCGGCAAGCGGCTTTAAGAATTCCATGGACAGGTTCATTTTCATAACAGGCCTCAATAACAAAAGGATCGATAATTCCCAATAATATTACTCGAATCCCATCGGCATTCCGCCGGCATCCATTGCCGGTGTCTCTACTTTGGGCGCGTCTTTCCAGACAAACTTCGCCTTGATCCGGAACCAGCGATCGTGATCGATAAACAATTCATCACGATTCAGCGGATTGTATTTTATCCGTCCAAGATCTTGTTCGGTCCACTTTTGCGGATTGCTGTCAATATCTTTCTGCGTAACAATATCATACGTTCGGCTGATTTCTTCACTCGTCATCGGGTCAACCAATACATTTTCGGTAGGAACAAAATCGGCCCTGGCACCGCCGTAGCCCTCCATCATCCCTCTCGCTGCGCCCGGCCTTGTTTCCGTAAGTTCTTTAGGAACGCGCTCAACTTCTTTGAGGATACCAATTCCCTCCGGCATATCCGAATCCGTCAAGTCAACAAGACCGGTATCCACATCGAAGTGAGAAATATCTTTGCCCAACAACTCGAACGGAACGTCCGGAAACAGCACCGCCAGTTTACCCAGGCGCGTCGCAAACCCCCAGCGGCTCTGATCATCGCCAACACTGGGCGGGTCCAGCAGTTCAGAAAGGTTCCGGTAAGGACTATACCCTTCAATCAGGATAGTAAAGCCCGTCTTGGGTCCCTGTTGGGTGGCGTCGCCAGGGAGTCCGGCGGTTGAACCTGGGTATTGCATTGAACCTGCCGGATAGCCACCACCCTCCATCATGTCCATATCCATCATCATGTCCGGGTCCATCATTCCCGGCATCGTTCTCCGGCGCCGGGGGGCCCGATAGCCCGGCCGGCTGGTCTCGATCTTGGGAAAATCAGCTTTCTCGAGATCACGCGAGAAATCCATCGCAAATCGCGTTACGAACAACTGTTTGCGTTCGGGGCGAGGGACAGCCAGCACCTCCTCGACCTTGCCGGATTCAAAGGCGTCATACAACATTGCCTGATCCGGATTATACTGCTTTGAGGGCAGACATTTTGCCAGTGTTTCGATTAAAAGGGGCACCGTTTCGCGGTATTGAAAGCAAGCGAGTTGTTTATTAATTTCCTCTTTAAGGGGTGTAAGTCGATTTTTTTGCTCTGAAATCCTACTGGAAACATCCTGAACCTGGGCGACGACCCCGTTAATCTCATTGCGGGTCTGTTGATGGCTGTTATGCTGGCTCAGATCCTTATACGACTTTCCGAGCCCGAGTACCATCACCAGCAGCAGGATACTGGCGGCAATCGTGAAAACCCGTGCTTTCTGCGTCCACATCATCGCACGGGCGATCTTCCGCGGCAGTAAATTGGTTCTGATTTTCGCGTCTTCCAAAAGCTGTACGCCCAAGCCGTAAGCAATCGCAAAATCAGAAACATTCTCATGGAATTTCGCCGTTGAAATATCCGGTGCAAGCGTCAGTTTTTCAAATGAATCCGGCTTGATCACCTGAAGACCCAGGGTCTGCGTCAGATACTTTGAAAGGCCCTGCAGCTTCATCCCGCCGCCAAGGGCGATGACTTTGCTCAGTGTCTTGTCCCGGCCTTCCGGGCTGCTGGTGTAAAAACCCAGACTTCGCTGGATTTCACTGCCCAAGTCCGTATAAGTCGATTTCATCGCGGTGTAAATCTGCCGCATATATTTGCTCATCGGGGCCGTACGTTTCAGCTTTTCGGCCGTCGCATAATTTTTCTTAAACGCATCGGCAATCGCCTCTGTAAAGGTATTGCCGCCAATGCGAATGCTCCGCTGCCAGACCGTATCTTTCGTGCAGACCACCAGCGTCGTATTCTCGGCGCCGATATCCAAAATAACAACCGCATTCCGATCCGACTGCTGAAGCTCCTTCATGTCATAAATCGCATAGTTGTACAGCGCCATCGGGGAGATTTGCACGCAGGACACACGCAGATTTTCCTTGGTAAAGTGATCCATCACTTCGGCAATCAATTCGTTCTTGATCGCAAACAGCCCGACACGCTTATTGGGGCTGTCTTCGGCCTCCATTAACTGCCAGTCCCACTCGACTTCATTGATATCAAACGGAATCTGCTGAACCGCCTCAAACTGGACAACTTCGGGGATTTTTTTAGCTTCGACAGGGGGAAGATTGATGAATCGGGTAAAACTGTTTTGTCCCGCGATCGAAATCGCGACATCGCTTTTCGTCAAATCCTTTTCTTCAAGGAACTTATGCAGCGTCTCGGAAAGAATCTGGTCTTTTTCTACATCCCCAAGGCCGCCGGATGACAGATTGACGGAATGTTCCATATAGGCGAAATCGATAACTTCCAGTCCGACGTCCCCCTGTCGCATGCAAAGGGCTTTTAGTGCATTCGAACCAATATCAATTGCCCATACCCCGCGTATCGCTGAAACCATAACTTCAGTCTCCCATGAACTGCAATAATGATTGCTTATTAAGTTAAAATATAGATTTCACATTCCGGATTTCTGAATGAAGCCCGCCGAATAGAGAGTTCTGTTTTCGATATATTTTGGTTGCAAAGACACCCAAAAAACCGACGCAACATCCGGAAAATCCCAAAAACCAACCCGCAAGACTGTTGCCCCTCTTCTTTCCGCACGCTCAAGCGATGAACTTTCAAACCTTCAAAATATGATGTTTTTGAAAAATAATAACGATTTACTACTAATTTTTGATCACATGAACAGAAAACATCGCTTTGAACCTGCCAATTCCATTTTCAGTAAACCATTTAAACATTACAAAATCAAGGATAAAAAGGTAATTTGGGGCATCTGTGGGCCCAAAATTGCCCAAAAGTTCAAATGAAAGAGTGTCTGTTTACTCCTTTTTTCTGCGATTTTACCTCTACGCATTCATTTGCTCATTTCACAGGGTTGTCTTTTTGCTTTTTCAAAGTCCTCGATGATTGCTCACCTATTAGATTATACCCGAAATTCGCATTAAATGTTTGTAACAGGATTGTAATTTGTGCCCCGCAATAAAAAATTGGGGCACTGCGGGGCAATGTCTTTTGTTTAAACACTTCCAAGTCGTCCTCGGGGTCCTGATTTTATCGGAATTTTACTCTGAAGGACATGAGCGGTATGGCTTTTCTTCAAGAAAAGCTATAGATGTATCCAGGAGGGGTTTGCGAAATACAGAGACCGTAAGCGGGTGGTGGGGGGACGTTTAAATCTTCGCTTCGGCGGCCCGCTTGGCGTGCTCCATCCAGTCAGGAGACTCAAACAACTCCTTTAGGGTTGCGTATTCCTGCTCGACCACCGCAAACTGTTCGTCCACGTCACGGACAATTTTTTCGGAACCGGCTTTTTCGAGCTGCCAGGCCGCTTTCGCAAGGACAATCGCCCCGATGTTCGACGCGGATCCTTTCAGGGCGTGAGCGTACAATTCAATCTGGTCGGTGCTGTGGGCATTGACAGCGCTTTTGAGCGACAGAATCAGGGTCTGGCTGTTTTTGAGAAACGACGCGGCAAACTCGGCAATGATATCCTCATCGCCGATCCGCCCGTACACATCCGCCCAATCCACAGGGTAGTCGGTCATTTCCATATTGTTTTTCTGCTGATCCATACGCTCTCCAAATAACAATTATCGGGCCTTGCCGCAATATCCGGTAATCCAGCCCGATAGACACAGCATCGACACAATGCCTACCTCACCTGAGAGATTTATATTGAAAAATATACAAAATGTTAAGATGATATGCAAATGGTCAGTTTTGATGACAAAGACCGTTACGCCATCCGCCGGCAGGCGATGATCGACTACGACCTGCGGGGCCACGATATCCGTGATCCGCGGGTGCTGGACGCCGCCGGGCGGATTCCGCGGGAATTGTTCATCCCGGAAAAATACGCCGGCAATGCCTACGATGACAACCCCCTACCCATCGGCATGGGCCAGACGATCAGCCAGCCGTACATCGTTGCGCTGATGACCCAGACCCTAAAGCTGTCCGGCGACGAAACCGTACTGGAGATCGGTACCGGCAGCGGCTACCAGACGGCCCTCTTGGCCGAACTGGCCGAGCGGGTTTACACCATCGAACGGTTCAATGAACTCAGCGAGCGGGCCCAGGCCGTACTGGCCAAACTGGATTGCTGCAATGTCGATTTCGCGGTCGGCGACGGTAGTTGCGGCTGGCCGGAACCGATGCAATTCGACCGCATCATCGTCACTGCCGCGATGCCGGAACTGGCAGGCCCACTCACCGACCAACTGGCCGAAGACGGCATCATCGTCGCCCCCGTCGGCGGGATGCTGGGCCAGGAACTCATCGCGGCCCGCAAGCACAAAGGCCACCTCGCCGCAACCCCCATCTGCGGCTGCCGATTCGTAAAACTCATCGGCCAATACGGCTACAGCGAATAACATCAGAGCCGCGCCAGTGATGGCTTGTCCTGCGTAGCTTTAGCGAAGTAGGAAGCGGGCTTTTCACCACAAAGGGCACGAAGATCACGAAGATTTTTTGGGGTTGTAAGAATTCAAGCTTTAGCTTGCAATGCAGCCGAAGCATCTTGCTTCGGAACAACAGCGCGGCTTTAATTCGAAAGAATACCCTCTCCGGCGATTCAGACCACCCCGGCCTGCGGCCACCCCTCCTTGAAAAAGGGGGGGGGCGTTTTTAGTTTTATACCCTTCAGGGTATTAAATTCCCGCGGGTAAAGCCGTAACCTACGGCCACGATCCTACATAGCCGCGACCCAACGGACATTTTCAATCGCGATCACTATACGTTACATAAACAGGACGTCGTTCTGTTCTTCGAAGGGTTGGTCGGTGAACCAGCGTTTGCTGCATTTGATTTTGACTTTGACGATGTCGCCGTCGATGACCATACGGATGCGGCTGTCGCCAAGGGTCGGATGGTCAAACGCCAGGCCCTCATATAACGGCAGTTTGGCCGCGTAGGCCGGCGAATGCCCCAGTTTATACAGCACGCTCTTGAAGGCCTGCTGGACCATAATCGTCGAATTGCGGAAAGACTTGCTGTCGAAGGTCAGCTCCCTGGCGTCGCCCTTGAACGATTCCTCGGCCGCCTTGAGAATCTCGATGAGCTTTTCGTTGCCGTTGGCATAGGCGGCGTCGAGCACGTCGGCCTCCATCACATACGCCGCATCCAGCCGCAGCGCGGGCTTGGGCGGACGGTTCCAGTTCTCGTTAATCTCTTCGAGGATAAAGCCATATTTGCGAACCGCGTTCATCTGGTCCTGGTCAAAGGCGACCATATTGAACCAGTGCGTGCGGTTCTTTTTGCCCTTGACGCCCCAAGCGGCCACGACGCTGTCGCTCTGGCTGAGCATCTCGGTATCCGGGTCCTGCACCATCGCCAGAACGTCGGCGGAGGTGCTCAGTTTCAGTGTGGTGGAATAATAGCGGTCAAAAATCGGCTGATAGCTTTCGAGCGGAACGCCGCATCCGCAAACGAACAATACGCCTGTCACGGCCGCTGTTAAGTACAAATGATTGATCTTCACAATCGCGCTCCTATAAAAACCCTTATTTCTGTCTAAAAAAAACTTTTTAACGAAAAAGAGGGGCGACTTTTTTGGATCGCCCCTCTTTTTATCGGTTAAAAACGGGACGGGCTTAAACTTCTTTGGCCTTGACCCACTTCATCATTTTACGCAGTTTGCGACCGACTTCTTCGAGTTGGCTGCCGTGATCGGCTTCGTACAGGGCATTGAAGTTCTTCATCCCGGACTTGTACTCTTCGACCCATTCTTTGGCGAACTGACCGGAAACGATTTCGTCGAGGCACTTCTTCATCTCTTTCTTGGTTTCGGCAGTGATGATCCGCGGGCCGCGGGACAGATCGCCGTATTCGGCGGTGTTGGAGACGCTGTACCGCATGTAGCTCAAACCGCCCTGGTAGAACAGATCCACGATGAGCTTGACTTCGTGCATGCACTCGAAGTAGGCGATTTCCGGCTGGTAGCCCGCTTCGACCAGCGTTTCGAACCCGGCCTTGATGAGGGCGCTGAGGCCGCCGCACAGGACAACCTGCTCGCCGAACAGGTCGGTTTCGGTCTCTTCCTTATAGGTGGTCTCGATGATGCCGGCACGGGCACCGCCGATGCCGTTGGCCCAGGCCAGCGCGACATTTTTGGCGTTGCCGTCTTCGTTCTTTTCGACTGCAATCAGGCAGGGTACGCCGCCGCCCTTCTCGTATTCGCTGCGAACCAGATGGCCGGGGCCCTTGGGGGCGATCATGACGACGTTAATCCCTTCCGGCGGAACAATATAGCCAAAGTGGATGTTGAAACCGTGGCAGAAACCGAGCGTCTGGCCGGGGTTGAGGTTCGGATGAATGTCTGATTCGTACACCTTGGCCTGGACCTCGTCCGGCAGCGTTACGATAATCAGCGCCGCTCCGTCCATCGCCTTGGCGATCGTGGTCGGCTTGAAGCCGTGCTCGATGGCCAGCTTAAAGTTGGCGGTGCCTTCCAGTTCGGCAACGGCAACTTCGATGCCGCTGTCGCGTAAGTTCTGACTATGAGCGTGGCCCTGGCTGCCGTAGCCGATCACGCATACCTTTTTGCCCTTCAGCGCATCAATCGGGGCATCCTGTTCATAATACATTGTAGCCATTTTTTCAAATTCTCCTGTATTGGGGCTTTGTTCTGTTATTTGGTTTTAGATTCAAGCTGATTAAGATACGCTAAAACAGCCCTTGTTTCAACCTTTTTCCTGAATCATGACCTGTTTTGCGTTTTTATGCTTTGACAGGATTAACCGGACAATTTTAGACGGGATTACAGGATTTACATAAACGATATAAATTGGGTTTGATTGGGTTTGTTTTTATAGTCTTGGGTCCATCGTCCTTAGTCTTTAGTCTATATGAAAAAAACACTTAGCGTGTTTTTGCTGATTGGAAAAATGGGTTTGTTTTGCGTTATTTAAAGTCCACAGATTACACAGATTTCCACAGAGATAATTATGAATTGTGGAATCCGCCTGCGGCAGATGCTGAGTAAACAGGTTCCTGCGCTTCGGTCGGAATGACAGATTTAATTGATTATTGGATTTGAAGTTTTCCAAGTGGCTAATTTTTTCCCTTCTGTTTTGTATCGTTACTCCTTCATTTTTATGTTGTATTATAGCTGATGTTTGGTAGTTGTCAAATATTATTTGATTTTAGCTGAAGATAATTTTTGGATTTTCCTGTCAGGTTTCTTTCACCCCTGCCGGGGCTTATGATGAAAAGAGGGTGCATCTTTTTCCGGGGGCTTCCGCCGTCGCTCTGCGAGCTATGGCGGGACAAGCACGCACCCCGGCCAACTTACTATTGTCCCTTCGGGACTGAGTGGAACTGCTCCTTTATAATCAGCGTGGACATCCGTTATCGCTTACAGCTATGGCGGACAGGCAAACCCACCCTTGCATGGCTGGTTGGTATTGGGGTTGTGATAATGCGAAGAAAGTAAGCATTCTTTCCTGCTCAAACTCATCATATTAGAAAAGAAATGTGATGGGTTTAGGCTCAGGTTGCAAGTATTTTACTGATTATCTATTTCAGAGCAATTCCTGTTTTTGGTGGTCAACTTGCACTATCGATTTTGAGACAAATCAGCTTCAGGAAATTAATAGATGTGTCATTTTCTCGTTTGTATTCTTCGGTTACAAAGTAGATTTTATTCTGATTCACCGCGATTAAAGAGCTGACACAGCTAACATCTTCCAAAGCAGCGTGGTTAACGATCTTTCCGTTCTTGTCCAAGATATAGAAATAAGAGTTAATGTCTTTCTGGCTCACACAAGTAAATGTCGCCAAAATAAAATCCCCATCAAAAGGTATTAAAGACCTCGTTGACACCATCATGTCTTTCCCCTTGAAGAGAGATGTTGTCCATTCTTTCTTTTTCAGATCTTTTGAAAACTTTGACACAACAATATTGTAATTTTTCAATTCTGGATTTGTATCATAAATCACAATTGGACGATCGGATTGGCTCAGGCAAAATAAAGGGGTTTTTCCAAAAGTAGCAATGCCTTCAAATTCTTTCTTTGCTATAAACTTTCCCTCGGAATTAAGATTTGCAAGCCACAGATTTGAATCTTTCGATGTAAATTTTGTATCAGGCTCGAAAGACATTCCAAATGCTACAAGCACTTTTTCAGATTCAGAATAGGCGACCCCCAAAGTTCCGTCTTCTCCTTTTTCAGACTTGTAGTTTGTGTCCCAAGCGACTTTTCCATCACTGCCGACTTTTCTGACATATCCGCTATTGCCACATAAATACACATCTCCACTCAGATTTCTACATGCTCCGTGTGTCGAAACGCTGCTTCTGGTTAGACCTTGAATTTTCCGTTCTTTCACCTTTCCGTCATCGTCAATGGTCAGTTCTTGCAAATCAAAAGATTTATATTGATTTCGAACAATTATGATCTTGTTGTTAATGAGTCGTGAGTCTTTTATCGCTGCTCTTGGCAAAGTAATCGTAATATCTTCCTCATTCATTGGCAGGAGGTTTTTTGACTCTGATAACTCATTAGTGTTTAAGTTAATCCTGTATTCAATAAGCTTAAGGTCTATTCTTTTAGGAATGTGAGACAGACCTATCACACGGAGAATATTGTCGTCCGTTACTTTTATTGTGTAAGGTACGAGTGATCGACCTTCTTGAGAGATCTCTTTTTCCCATAAAATAGAAATGGTCGGTTCGGAATATACAACCGAAGTGGAAACAAGAATAAGTCCAAGGACTAAAAAGACTTTTTGTTTGAGAAACATATGATTGGTCATGGTTAATTTCCTTAAATTCTCCTTTTGAGCCAGTAAGGGTAATCTGTTCCTATTTTACCACTCTCTTACTCTCCTGCAAGGACTATTTGACTATCGCCACTCTAACAGCAATCCAACCCGCTTCCCTCCCCCATAAAACTCATTAGATTATTTATCAAATCTCATGAGTTTAGCATTTTCGTCTTGTTTTTCCAGAAGGTAATATCATGAGTTGGCTATGTAATGTGATGCGTTTTAATCCTGGGCGATGTTGAATACGCTTTTGCCCAGCCTGTCCGGTTTTTTCATTATTGGTATAAAAAACGCCGGCTGGATGCCGGCGTTGGATTCACTGCGTTTGCGGTTTTATTCTTCCGATTTTGTCCGGGGTTGCCGTGCCATGGCGACGGTGCCGGTGCGGACGATGCTTTTAATGCCGTACGGGCGGCAGGATTCGATGAACGCCTCGACCTTGCTTTCCGGACCGGCGACCTCTACCATAACGAATTTGGCACCGATGTCCACAACTTTTCCGTTAAACATCTCGATGAGGGCGAGGATTTCGGGGCGTTTTTCGGGGGTGCAGGCCACGCTGAGCAGCATGAGGTCGCGGGCGACCACATCCTGACCCACGAAGTCCTGAACCTTGACGACCTCGACGATTTTCATCAACTGCTTGCGGACCTGTTCGACGACCTTGTCATCGCCGAGGATAACAATGGTCATCCGGCTGAGGGTGGGGTCGTCGGTGCGACCGACCGCCAGCGAATCGATATTAAACGCGCGTGCCGCGAACATGCCGGCCACATGGGCCAGGACACCGGGCCTATTCAAGACAAGTGCACTCAGTATATGCTTCATAATCATTCTCCATTTTATTAACCGCAGATTTCACGGATTTACACGGATTAGTTTATTAATATTTTATTCCGCGATAATCCGCGCAATCCGTGGTTTAATTTTTGTTATGCCATTTCGAAAATGTCGAGGCCGTCCATTTCGTGCAGGGACTTGCCCGCGGGAACCATCGGCCAGACGTTTTCGGTGGGGTCCACGTGGAAGTCCACCACGCATGGCCGGGTTTCGGCCAGCATTTTTTCGACTGCGCCGGGGACATCTTTCTTTTTCTTGACGGTGATGCCGACGCAACCGAGGGCCTCGGCAACGTCTGCAAAATTCGGGTTTTTCAGAGAGCTTTGTGAATAGCGCCCATGATAAAACAGTTCCTGCCACTGACGCACCATCCCCATGAAGCCGTTATTCAGTATCGCCACCTTGACCGGCAGATTGTACATCGCCGCTGTTGACAGTTCGGTCAGTGTCATATTGAAACTGCTGTCGCCGTCGATATCGATAACCGTCCTGTCCGGAAAGGCCACTTGCGCACCAATCGCCGACGGCAGCCCAAAGCCCATCGTGCCAAGCCCGCCGGAGGTAATAAATTGCCGCGGTTTGCTGTACTTATAGAACTGGGCCGCCCACATCTGATGCTGCCCGACGCCGGTGGTAATAATCGCATCACCGTGCGTCTGGCGGCAGACTTCCTCAATGACGTACTGCGGCTTAATGACATCGGTTTTTTTGTCATACATAAACGGATGCTTGGATTTCCAGGCGGCAATCTGCTCAAACCATTCCTTGCGAGGACGGTGCTCCAGGCCGTCGATCATTTCCTCGAGAACCTCCCTGGCATCGCCGACGACGGGGATGTCCACATGAACATTCTTTCCAATGTTGGCCGGGTCCAGGTCGATATGGATGATCTTTGCGCTCGGGGCAAACGTGTCCAGTTTTCCGGTAACGCGATCATCAAACCTGGCACCGACGGAAATCAGCACGTCGGCATACTGGACCGCATAGTTGGCATACGCCGAACCATGCATTCCGAGCATATCGAGCGATTCGGGACGGCTCTGGTCATAGGCCCCCGTCGCCATCAGCGTCGTGGTCACCGGGATGTTGGCTTTCTGTGCGACCGCGCGGAGCGCTTCGGAGGCGCCGGAGATGATGCAACCGCCGCCAACGTAGAGAACCGGCTTTTTCGAGTCATTAATCGCTGCAACCGCTGCCGCGATCTGCCGGCCGTGCCCGCGGCTTTTGACCTTGAAGCCCGGCAGTTCGATTTCGGTCTTGGGCGGAATCGGACATTCGGCCAGTTGCATATCGACCGGGATATCGATCAACACCGGGCCGGGTCGGCCGTTGCCGGCGATATGGAACGCCTCCCGGATGGTCTGGGCCAGGGTGTTCGGATCCTTAACGATAACATTATGCTTGGTGATTGGACGGGTGATGCCGGTGGTGTCGGCCTCCTGAAAGGCGTCGTTGCCGATCAGCGAGGTGCGGACCTGTCCGGTGATCGCCACCAGCGGCACCGAATCCATCATGGCCGTGGCCAACCCTGTCGTCAGGTTCGTCGCGCCGGGGCCGCTGGTGGCGATGACCACGCCCGTTTTGCCGGTGGCGCGGGCGTAGGCGTCGGCCATGTGGCAGCCGCCCTGCTCGTGCCGGGGGATAACGAACTTAATCGGAGCATCGTACAGTTTGTCAAACAGCGGCAAAACCACACCGCCGAGATAGCCGAACATGACCTCGACACCCTGCTCGAGAAGCATGTCAACGATGACCTGCGAGCCAGGTTTGTATATTGTTTCGTTTGGATGATTATTATTTTTACTCATGATTGTCTCCTGAATAGGTACAGATTATTACCGAGGTCAGACATAGAGCTGGTTCTGCGAAATTGAAGGGGGCGTCCCGATATATCGGGACGGCAAGGCGTGTGTAAACACATTCTGTTTCCTTTCCTGTTCAACATGTCGTTATTCCAGTATCCACAGGGTCCCGGGGCGTTTGTCGAGCGGCCGTCTCCGAAAGCACCGAGCTTTCCGGGCCGACCGCATCGGGATACGTGCCCCGATACTGCGAAACTCAAACCACAATCTTTACTTGTGTTACAGGTTCGCGGTGAGGGCTTCAGTACACCCGCCGCGACTGATTAAATGGTACTATACCCTATTTTTCGGCAAAAGTCAAGGGCTGGTGCAGTTATTTTACGAAAATCGGGTTTATTGGCATAAAAAGACGACAACTCCCTGCTTGAAATTTGCCGGCGGGGGTGGTTTAATGGGGGGATGTTTAGGACAGCGACGATTATTGGTAACGGCGGGATGGGCAGTGTTTGTGCGATGCTGCTGTGTGAAAACGGCATTGCAACCACGCTGTGGGGCCATGATGCGGCGGAACTGGGCCGGATCGCGGCGGCGAAAGAGAATGTGATTTTTCTGCCGGGGTATGCCCTGCCGGAAGCGCTGTGCTATGAAGCCGATGACGCGGCGGCGCTGGCCAAGGCGGAGTTTGTGGTCTCGGCGGTGCCGTGCCAATTCCTGCGGAGCGTCTGGAAGCGGCTGAAACCCCACCTGCCCGCCGGAGTGCCGATTGTCAGCATCACCAAGGGCATCGAAATCAAAACACTGTTGCGGCCGACGCAGATTATCACGGAAATCCTCGGCGAGGCACATCCGCTGGCGACACTGTCGGGGCCGAACATTGCCGACGAACTGGCTCACCGGCTGCCGGCAACAGCCACCGTGGCCAGCAAGGACGCCGCACTCGCACAGGACATCCAGCAGGCGTTCAACACGCCGATGTTCCGGGTGTATACCAACGACGACTGCGTGGGCGTGGAACTGGCCGGAGCGATGAAGAACGTCGTCGCCATCGCGGCGGGGATCATCGACGGCATCGGCGCCGGCGACAATGCCAAGGCGGCGCTGATTACGCGCGGGCTGGCGGAAATCCAGCGGCTGGGCGTGGCGCTGGGGGCCAATGAGAAAACGTTCGCGGGGCTCAGCGGGCTGGGCGATTTGTTTACGACGTGTGTGTCGCCCAAGGGACGCAACCGCTCGTTCGGGGAGCATATCGGCAAAGGCATGAGCGTTGACGAGGCGATTGCCTCGACGAAATCTGTCGTGGAAGGCGTACCGACCTGCGGCGGAATCGTGGCACTGGCTAAACGGCACCATGTGGAGATGCCCATCACCGAGGCCATCTACAGTCTCATCAACGGCGAGAAAACCGTCAAAGAAGCCATCGCCGACCTGATGACCCGCGAACTGAAAGCGGAATAGATATTCTCACCACGAAGGGCACGAAGAACACGAAGGTAAAAAGAAAATAATGAAAACCGCGGATTTCGCGGATTTGATAGAAATTGGGAGCCAGTAGAAACGGTATGATAAAAAGTACTTTGATTCTAACCGTAGCTTCAATTATACTTTTACAAGGATGTTCCTCTGTATGTCAAAAGGAACCCATTTCCTCAATAAAAACTGTTTTCGACCCCAACAAACCAGTCCACATCATTGTAAACACAATACCATTTGAACCTACAAAAAAAACGTTGGATTCGATCCAGTCGTTTTTTACTGATTCGCTGGGCTTGGAGACAAAAGTTTCCAAGGTAGAGTTGGGGATTCCACCGAAATCTGATATTACAAAAGAGGAATTATTGAATGCAAGTACGGATGTATTGAAACAGGCCAAATCACCGACAGTGGTAATTGTCACCGTAAAGCACGTCAAAGATTTTGGTGGTTACGGTTGGCTCGCAGTGGCTGAAACAAGTTATGAAAATGGAGAAAAGTATCCGGTGGCTGTTGTAACGCTTATTCGAAAAGATTTCCTTGTTAAGAATTTTGAATCGCTCTTATTAAAACACGAAATTGGACATTGGGTTGGGGTTCCGGCAAGAAATTGCCATACTTACAAGGATAACAGCCATTGCTTAAGTCTTCGATGTTTGATGACATCTGGGCCAGGGTCAAATCCTTTGCGATGGATGAGTGCGGTTGGGCTGAGCATTCTTTTTTTAGGCCCGCCGGACTTTTGTGATAACTGCAAACAGGAATTGGTGGAAATGAAAAAACTGCATCAAAAAATTCCTAACACCGTAAAAATTGAGTGAGGCATTTGACTGGTCATTTAAAGTTTGGCGATAAATGTAACCGCTGATGACGCGGACTTTTGAAGATTTTTAGATATTTTCGATTTTCTCTGTAACAAAATCGTCTCTGGTGTTGTCTAAAGTATGAGTATTCAGTAAATTTGTGTTGATTCATGATGTTGAAAAGCTAAGGAAAGGAGTTGAATATGAAAACACGCATCAGTCTTATTTTACTGGCACTTATGATTGCACTTCCACTGGTCGGATGCCAGAGGTCTGTGACAAAAACTGATGAATTCCGAGACGTTATCGCAGAAGAACCGCCTCAGCCAAAATCTGAAAAATCCGTAGAAACGGCCCCTTCGAAGAATACATATAAGTTAAACTGGGAGGAAAAATGCTCCGTCGAACAGGCAACCGCCGCCGCCCAGCGAACCCTGGAGGATTTGGGCTTAGGTGGGCCTGGAACATCAAAAACACGCACCGTTACAACACGCGATCCCAAAACCGGCAGAATGATTACTAGACAGGTCCCGGTTTCCACCGGTTCCGGTTCCGGCTCGGTTTATTCTAAGAGTGACGGATTATCCGCAATCGTAGCAGCCAAATCTGTAACAGGTGTTGAATACAACATCACGATCCTCCTGACGCCGCCGCAGTCGTGCGATATTTCGATCACCACAATCGGACCACATCCTACAGACATCCTCAGCAAGCACGTTAAGTTCATCAAACAGCAAATCAGCGAAGCCATTAAAAATCCGGAAGCGGAGGCAGAGCCGGAAATCTCTGAAGAGCCATTGCCTTATCCTGAAACAATGATTTTTAACCGGACAGTCAGCGAGGTCTACAAAGCAATTTATAACTGGTCAAGCAAGGAACGGTTCAGGCACAGTGGGCGGAGCAACAATGATGATAGATACTATAAAAGCGCCAATATTGAATGTGCTTCAGGCATCAAATTCTCTTTTTCAATGCGGCTGATTGATGACAACAAAACCAAACTTGACATTAAAGCCTCCGGCTATGAGGGAAAAGGCGAATTCGATCTCATCCTGCAAGGTTTAATGGAAACCTTACGGGAGTTGAAAACCGACCAGCCCGTATCGAAAACAACTGCTTACACCGAAACAAAGACGTTGAATCACCCGATTTCCGCAGTCTATGAAATGCTTATGTCATGGGCCAAAGAAAACGGTTTTTCGATTGGTCGCAATGCTGGGGGTGACGCGTTTTATAAATATTTCTCATTCAATACTGCGGCTGGCATCGGCTTTGACTTCCGGATGTATATGATCGGAGAAAATGAAACGAAGCTCGGCATGACTGTAACCAACCAGCAAGACCGGGAAGAATTTCCGATGATTCTTAAAAGCTTACGGGAAACCATAGAGGCACTAAATAAAACAGAAACCCCAACAGATACAGCAAGCAAAGAAGAGAATCAAAGTGTGAAAGAAGTTCCTGATCAAAAACAAAAACCTTGTCAGAGTAATTAAGCATCAAGTATAATCCTGTCATAATTTAGGAAAGGCAGAATATTGACATGAAAAAAAGGTATATTGCAATTCAGTTGACAGTCGTGGCCGTATTGCTTTTCACCACGGGCTGCGGGACGGGGGCTTTTCAGATTCAGATGATTCCGCGGAACCAGGAACTGACGGAAACGCAGATCAAAAAAGACGAGGGCTGGTTTGTCAAAGACAAGATTGTCGTCATCGACGTGGACGGCGTGCTGATAAACAAGCCGCAAGACAGTTGGATGCGGCAAGGCGACAACCCGGTCAGCACGCTTCTTGAAAAGCTGGATAAGGCGGCCGGCGACGATGATGTCAAGGCCGTGGTGCTTCGGATCAACTCGCCGGGCGGATCGGTCGCGGCGTCGGATATGATGCATCACTCGCTGGCCGAATTCAAGCAGAAAAAGAAAGTGCCGGTCGTGGCCTGCATGATGGATGTGGCGGCCAGCGGCGGGTATTACCTGGCCTGCGGGGCCGACGGGATGATGGCCCAACCCAGCACTGTCACCGGCAGCATCGGCACGATCATGCAGACGTTCAGCGTGGCCGGAACGATGGAAAAGATCGGCATCGAAGCGGTCGCCGTCAAGAGCGGCAAGATGAAGGACATCGCCTCGCCGCTGCATGATATGACCGATGAAGAAAAACAAATTTTGCAGGAGATCATCGACCGGTTTTATGAGCAGTTTCTGACGGTGGTTGATAACGGTCGGCCGAAGTTGGAAATGAATAAACTGCAGCCGCTGGCCGACGGCCGTGTGTTCATCGCCGACCAGGCAAAGGAGTTGGGCCTGATTGATCGTATCGGCTATGCGGATGATGCCGTTCAATGGGCCAAGGAGATGGCGGGCGTTGAAAAGGTGAAAACGGTCATTTATCACCGTCCGATGGCCGCCATTCCCAATATCTACGGCTCAGCGACAAGTCAGGCATCCGGCATCGGTCCGCTGGTCAATATCGTTCTGCCCGACTGGCTCGAATCCGGCGGCACGCAGTTCCTCTACCTTTGGCAACCGGGCCTGTAGCGATTGAATATTCACCACGAAGGACACGAAGGGCACGAAGTTTTTTATATATAATTTCTTCGTGTCTTTCGTGTCCTTTGTGGTTTAAATGCCGATACCAAGATTACAGGACTTCGATTTCTTTGGGGGCCAGGCGCCGGAGTTGGGCAAGTTGGTTTTTGCCGAGGGTCGTTTCGATCTGCACGGTGCCGTCGAAGTATTCTTCCGTTAAATCACGTCCGACTGTCCGCAGGTAGCTTTGCAGTTTGCCGTTGGCTTGGTTACATGTGATGCGAACGCGAAGATGTTGACCGCGGACCTTGTCGGCGATCACTTCGGCCAGACGATCCAGGTTCAGGCCGGTTTTGGCCGAGATACTCAATGCCTCCGGAAAGACCGTCTGGACGGATTCAAACGTCGCTTTGTCGGCGATGCTGTCGGACTTGTTCAGGAGTACCACCATTTCCTTTTGGTCGCAGTTCAGTTCTTTGAGCACACTTTCGACACTTTTGATCTGCTCGAAGGCATCGACACTGGAGGCATCGACCACGTGCAGCAGCAGGTCAGCGTTGACGGTTTCCTCCAATGTTGCCTTGAACGAGGCGACAAGATGGTGCGGCAGCTTACTGACAAAGCCAACGGTATCGCTGAGCAGAACCTCGATGCCGTTATCAAGCGTCCATTTGCGGGTGCGGGTGTCCAGCGTGGCGAACAACTGATCCTGCACATAGACATTCGCCCCGGTCAGGGTGTTCAAGAGCGTGCTTTTGCCGGCGTTGGTATAGCCGACCAGCGAGATCGTGTAGAAGTCGCCGCGGCCGTCGATTTCCCGCATTTTGCGTTTGTCGATCGCGGCGATGTCACGTTTCAGGTCGGTGATGCGTTTGTTGACGAGTCGGCGGTCGATCTCGAGCTGCTTTTCACCGGTACCGCGTGTGCCGATACCGCCAACCGCCCCGGCGCCGGTACCGCCCGCAGCACCTGCGACAGTGTCCAGGTGGCTCCACATGCGCGTCAGCCGGGGGTAGGTGTATTCGAGCTGGGCCAGTTCGACCTGCAGCTTGGCCTGTTTGGTCCGGGCGCGAGTGGCGAAGATATCGAGGATGAGTTCACTGCGATCCAGCACCTTGCACTTGACGATCTTTTCCAGTTCGCGAATCTGTGCGGGCGAAAGGTCGTTGTCGAAGATCACGACATCGCCTTCTTTTTGTTTGACACGTCCGGCGAGCATCTCCGCCTTGCCGGAGCCGATGTAGGTAGCGGGATTGATGCGGTTGACCTTCTGGATAAACCGATCCACAATGACCGCACCAGCACTCTCGGCCAAGGCCGTCAATTCCCCTAATGCATCGTCACTGTTGGTTTTATGTTCACCCCGCAGAACGGCACCAACCAGAACCGCCCTTTCCTGCTGAACTTTTAACTGATCTCTCACTTTTTCCAAACGGTTTTATTGTCTCCAAAATACGGGTTTTATCTCAACGTTTATTATACTTTAAAGCGCCGAAAAACTCAAGCTAAAGCTGTTTATCGAAAAACCGGATTCGCGATTGCAAAACCTGTTTTAAGGCGATAAGATGTTACGAAACGTAACAAAATGTGGAGATATTTTGATGGATTTATTTGAAGCAATCAAAAAACGGCACAGTTATCGTGGGGGATTTACGGAGCAACCCATATCCCGGGAGGATTTGCGGGCTATTGTACAGGCGGGGCTGGATGCGCCGTCGGGGTGTAATGCACAGACAACGCGGTTTGTGATTGTTGACGAGCCAAAACTGCTGGAACAGGTCCGACAGATGCATCCGGGCAACAAGGCCATGCAGCAGGCCCGGGCCTATATCGCGTGCATCGTCGATAAGCAGCCGCCGGGCGTGTATGAGGAGTTGTCGTTCCAGGTCGAGGACTGTGCCGCGGCGGTGGAGAATATGCTGCTGGGCATCGCGGCGTTGGGATACGCCAGTGTGTGGGTGGACGGCTGGCTGCGGCGCGAGGGCCGCGCCGAAACCATTGGCACCATGCTGGACGTGCCGACAGACAAGATCGTTCGCGTGATCCTGCCGGTCAGCGTGCCGGAAAAAGACGTCATCGGCCCGGAGAAGATGGGCTTTGACGAACGGGCGTGGTTTAATCGGGTGTTCGCTTGAAATAGTGTTATATTTCAAGGAACTTTTTGGATTTGTCCGATAACAGTGGCATGGTTTAACTGTTTTTTTAGGAGTACTTACCATGCCAGCAAAACTGATTGACCAAACGGATAAAAGCTCACAGTACAATTTACCGTTGAACTC
>JAOUFG010000024.1 GCA_029858345.1 Phycisphaerae bacterium | reverse complement strand
ACATTATCACGGCTGTCCCATACAGCCTGTGGAGAACCTATTTATACCATAATATACGATGGCGCAAGTCTTTTATTGAGACTTTCTCAAAAAATGCGAAACTGTATTACTGGAAACGGCACTAATATTAGGGGGAAAATTAAAGGGGGAAAATTAAAGGGGAAAATTAAAGGGGTCCGGTACCTTTTTCGGATTCTGTGCCGCCGGTGCGGTATTGTTGATATTTGATTTTTCCCGTTTTGCCTTCATCGATCGCCTATTGTTCGGTTGGCGACGGAGAATGTCAAGCGTTTTTTTCAGGTGGCGAGATGCTTTTTTACCCTAAATAGGCGTCTTTCATCAGATAGTTCTGAACATAGTCAGCTACAGCATCTTCGAGGGTCGTTGTGTCTTTGCTGTAACCGACGGCGCGAAGTTTGTCCATGGTCGCTTGGGTGAAGTACTGGTATTTGTCGCGGAGGATGTCGGGCATGTCGATGTATTCGATGTTCGACTCAATGCCCATCGCCGCGAAGGTCGCTTTGGCCAGATCCTTCCAGTTGCGTGCGTTGCCGGTACCCACGTTAAATATCCCGGACACCTCCGGATTTTCGAGGAAAAAAAGGGTCATGTCGACGGCGTCTTTGACATAGATAAAGTCCCGCACCTGGCCGCCGTCGGTGTAGTCGGGACGGTGGGATTTAAACAGTTTGACGCCGCCGGTTTCGTTGATCTGCTCAAAGGCCTTGATGACGAAGCTGCGCATCCCGGCCTTGTGATATTCATTCGGGCCGAAGACGTTAAAATACTTGATACCGACAAACCGGTCCAGCAGCCCCTGCTGCTTGCACCACAAGTCGAACATGTGCTTGCTGTAACCATACATATTCAGCGGCCTTAGGGTTTCGAGGGCGTCTTCGTCGTCAGCAAAGCCCTTTTCGCCGTCGCCGTAAGTGGCGGCGCTGGAGGCATAGATAAACCGGGCGTCCATTTCCAGTGCCCAGCCGGCCAACAGCTTGGAGAATTCGTAATTGTTTTTGACCAGATAGGAGCAGTCCGCTTCCGTCGTGTCCGAACAGGCCCCCATGTGGATGATCGCCTCCAGATTGATCTCCAGATCCGATTCGGAAACCATCTCAGAAAAGTCGTCCGCCTCCAGATAATCCGCGTATCGCAAGTTGCGCAGATTCTTCCAACGCTGATCCCTGCCGAGGATATCGACAACCAATATATCATCAATACCCCGTGCGTTCAGTTGGGCCACAATCGCCGAGCCGATAAAGCCCGCTCCACCGGTTACTAAAATCATATCGTTGCTCCGAAAAGGTCAAAAGGTTAGTTTTTCGCTCCCAAGAAAGTACCTTTTTACCCTCAGGATGTCAAATGCAAACCTTTGTTCCAGGATCGAAACGCTAAGCAAACAAGTAACAGAGATTGCCTCTTCCCATTTGACGCAGAGGCGTAATAGCAAAGGGAAAGTTGAGAATAGGGAAAGTTGAGAATGTTGTTGAAAAGGAGCAAAAAACAGGTATACAGGGAGACAGGTATGCAGGTATACAAGAATGTTTGATTTGGGGATAAAAATGGACTGTTCGGGTGAACTTTGGGCCTGAAAATGACGATGAAAAGGGGTAATTTTGAATTTTTAATTCTTAATTATGACTTTACGACCGATAAAAAACTAAGAATATAGGAATGTAGGGATATAGGAATATTAAGGACTAAAAAATGCATTATCGATTGATTGGTGAACATCAGGAACAACTGAACAACGCGATCCAGCCGCGGATGCAGCAGGGCTATCAGCGGATGCGGGAGATGACACTGGATGATCTGCTGCTGGAAAACCGCATCGTATTCATGATCGGCGAGATCAATTACCGCATGGCCACCGAGGTCATCATGAAGCTGCTGTACCTGGACAATCTCAAACGCGGGGTCGAGATCAGCTTGTACATCAACAGCCCCGGCGGCAGCGTCGACGACACGATGGCGATTTACGACACGATCCGCTTTATCGGCTCGCCGGTGGCGACGTACTGCATCGGCCGTGCCCAGTCCGGAGCAGCAGTGATTCTGGCTGCCGGCACCAAAGGCCGACGACACGCCCTGCCGCATGCGAAGGTGATGCTGCATCAACCCTGGGGCGGGGTCACCGGACAGGCCGAAGACATCCGCATCCAGGCCGAAGAAATCCTGCGTGCCAAGAAAACATTGATCGGGCTGATGAGCAAGCTGACAGGCATGACGGCGGAAAAGATCGCCGAAGAAACCGAGCGGGATAAATACATGACGGCCGAAGAGGCCAAGGAGTACGGCCTGATCGACGATGTGCTCAAAGAGGAAGAAGAAAAACAAAAAGAGAAAAAAGATTCAACAGAAAAAAAAGATTAAAACCGCGTTTTTTTGACAGGATTAACGGGATTTACAGGATTTAAAAAATAACATCCGTGGAAATTCATGTGTATTCGTGGCTCTTAAAAAATAATCTGTGTTAATCTGTGAAATCTGTGGAAAAACCTAAATAACGAGGAATCATCATGGCATTGAATAGTCATTTAGTACCGATTGTTATTGAACAGAGCGGCCGCGGCGAACGAGCCTACGACATTTATTCCCGCCTGCTCAAGGACCGGATCATCTTTCTTGGCGGCGGCGTCGATGACGACGTGGCCAACCTGATCATCGCCCAGATGCTGTTTTTGAGCAATGAAAACGATGAGGCGGATATTCACTTTTACATCAACTCCCCCGGCGGCGTGATTACGTCGGGATTGGCAATCTATGACACGATGCAATTTTTGCGGTGCGATGTATCCACGTATTGCGTCGGTCAGGCCGCAAGTATGGGATCGGTGCTGTTCGCCGGCGGCAAAGAAGGCAAACGGTTCATGCTGCCCAACAGCCGGATCCTGCTGCATCAACCGCTGATCTCGGGCATCATGCAGGGGCCGGCCACGGATTTGGAGATCGAGGCCAGGGAAATCCTGCGTTTGCGGGAGCGGCTTTACGGCATTCTGAGTGAACACACCGGTCAGGACGCCAAGAAAATTCAAAAAGACTGCGACCGCAACCTGTGGCTGGAAGCGGATGAGGCCATCAGCTACGGGTTGGCGGACAAGATCCTGAAAAAAGCGCCGCATGTTGTTAAAGAGGACGACAAAAAGTAAATCCGAAGCACGAAATCCGAAACTCGAAACAAATTCTAAACATCATAAATTCGAATGACCTAAGAAATGTTTTGAATTTTTACATTTTGGTATTTGATGTTGTTTCGGATTTAGAAATTAGGTTTTAGATTCTTCCGGCCTGTCCGGGGTATGGAGAATGAAATGAAACGAAGGATCGACATTGTTATCATTGCTCTGGTCGTCGGATTACTGACCGGATGCGGCGGCAAATCGCAGCAGCACCCTTGGAACACCCTCAAAGAATGCCAAGACCAAAACACCGACTTGTCGCTTCAGATTCAAACACTGCAAACAAAAAATGACCAATTAACCGAACAGGTCGCCACCCTTTCAGCGATGGACATCAAAACCCGGCTGACTGCACTCGATACATTAGAGAAAATCCGCATCGGAAAATATACGGATTTTTATGACAAAGACGAAAACGGAACCAAAGAAACATTAATTGTCTATCTTGAACCGCTCGACACGGTACAGGACACGACCAAAGCCATCGGTACGGTAAAAATCGAACTCTGGGATCTGAACGCCTCTGAAGATAAGGCCAAATTGGCAGAATGGACAATTGGAGCGGATGAGTTACACACATCCTGGGGCGGAAACATCTTTGCGGCCTACTACCGCATCAAACTGCCGCTGGAAACCACTCCGGACAAGCAAAAAGAATACACACTCAAAGTGACTTTCACCGACTACCTCAGCGGCAAGGTCCTGACCAGTCAACAGGTGATAACGGTTGATAAATAATGTTCTCAAAGAGGCAGGCCATGGAACCTATCTGTAATAAACTGAAATTGTCTGCGCTTATAGGTATCCTTTTAATCTCTGTCGGCTGGGCAGGTACAGCTATCATTCCCGCGGTTCGAACGTGGCGGCCCGCTGGAGGTTCGCTTCAAATCGGGTCCGCCCTGATCGAAATCCAGTCAGAGAAGTCCGATCGATACCACCCGGTTACATCACTCTTCTCCAAGGAACTTCGCGAAATTACAACGACAGGCGGCACAACCCTTTTCAAGCTGAACATCAACCAGGATCTTGACCGGGAAGCGTATACCATCGACATCGGCAAGGATATAAAAATCGGATGCTCCACACCACAGGGGGCATTTTACGCAACACGGACCCTCCTGCAGATGCTGATGGCGAATGGAAACGGAAAGCTGCCGTGCGGCACGGTCAAAGACAAACCGGCTTATCCGGTGCGTTCGGTCTTGCTGGATGTGGGGCGAAAGTTCATGCCGGTTGAGCAACTGAAAGACTGGATCCGGATGATGGGCTGGCTGAAACTGAACGAGCTGCATCTGCATCTGAACGACAACAGTTGGGGACGGTATCCCGGATATCGTCTGGAAAGCCGAACTTTTCCCGACCTGCCATCCAAAGACGGACACTATACATTCGAGCAAATTCGAGAACTTCAGGACTTTGCCGCATTGCATGGTGTCAGCATCGTGCCGGAAATTGATTCGCCGGGGCATGCCTTGGCGTTCACCACGCTCAAGCCGGAACTGGCACATCCGGCTTTGAACCATCCCGGTTTTGGCCTGTGTTATCTCGATATCCGCAAAGACCAAACATACCGTTTCATGGAAGCAATTTTCGATGAAGTCGCCCCCTTGTTTGACAGTAAGTATATTCATATCGGTACGGATGAATATCTTTTGAAGCTGATCCCGGATGACAGCGAACGCAAAAAAACCGGCGAACAGTTCCGTCAATACATCAACCACTTTGCCAACTATCTTCAGGATAAGCACGGCAAAACCGTCCGCATCTGGTCGGGCTATGAGCACATGCCGGGCACCACCGAGCCGGATACATCCATCGTGATCGATATGTGGGAAACGACGGACGCGGTCAATAAATCCAAGGCTGGTTACAGGTTCGTCAATTCGTCACACTTTTACACTTACATCGTGCCGGGGATGCCCTATTACGGCGTAAACGATCAATTTCTCTATGAGACATGGACGCCGCTGATCTTTAACATGGAAGATAAATCCGGTAAACTCAGCCCTGACGATCCGGGTCTGCTGGGCGGCAAGCTGCATATCTGGAACGACGCCGGCCCCACCGGCTATACCTGGAACGAGATCGCCCGGCTCACGCTGCCCAGCATGATGGCGATATCCGAAAAACTCTGGGGTACGAAGGGTTCGGACAGCTTTGAGGCGTTTACAAAACGGATGGCCGCAGTTGAAAAAATCCCGAATGTCGAACTGCTGACCCGCAACGCCAAGGCCGATGCCGACGGCGTCATCTGGTCGCATAAAGGCGACGACCTGCACTTTATCGCCAATACCCACCACCCACTGGACCTGGCCGGTGAACCGAAAAATCTGGAATACCCGTGGACGGCGTCCTTTACGCTGACGCGGCAATCTGACGCACCGGACAACGATGTGCTGCTGTCGTCTGAGTTGGCGTCCTTTTATCTTGACCTGACGCAAACGAAAACAGACAAGAAAACAAAAGAGATGCCCACACGGCGGGGCGTGGGCTGCGTGCGAGCCGTGCAGGCACCGGGATTCGACCCGCTGACCTCATTCCGGCCGGATGGGCTGGTATTTGACTACACCGTGCCGTTTGATAAAAAGGTTACACTGACCTTTGTCGGCGAGGAACGGAAAACCTCGCTCTATGTCGATGGAAAGCTGATCGGTTCGCATAACATCCAGATGGTCTGTCCGCTTGAAACCCTGGGCGACAAACACAAACGCTCTTTCCAGGGCATCCTGCACGAAGCCCAAATCCTGAACGAGGCGAAGAAACCCGACACAAGTCATTCTACTGATCACGATTGAAAATTCCCGTTTCTGCGCGGCTATGTCGGGTTGCAGTCGTAACTTACGATTTCACTTGCGGGAATTTACTACCCTGAAGGGTGTAAGCCCTTGAAACCGCAGACGATGCCCTGTATGATGCATCCCTGTAAATTTTGAGTGCTTTGTGACAATTTCTTATTGATATTTTTGAGAGACTACCAATGAAAATAGCCCTTGCCTCGGACCATGCGGGTTTTGAATACAAAGAGAAAATCAAGCAGTTTTTGATCGATGCCGGACATGAGGTCACCGATTTCGGCACGAACAGCAACACCTCGTGCGACTATCCCGATTTCATCCATCCGGCGGCGCAGGCCGTTGCTGATGGGACATGCGACCGCGGGATCGTGCTCGGCGGCAGCGGCAACGGCGAAGCCATCGCGGCCAACAAAGTCAAAGGTGTTCGCTGCGGACTGGCATGGGACCTGCGGTCGGCCCGGCTGTGCCGGGAGCATAATGACGCCAACGTCCTGAGCTTGGGCCAGCGGATGATGGCCATCGAAGAAGCCCTGGAAATCGTCGAACTGTGGCTGGCAACCGAATACGAAGGCGGACGGCACCAGAAACGCATCGACAAAATAGAATTGTAGGGATTGC
Organism: Phycisphaerae bacterium; assembly: GCA_029858345.1. Classification (GTDB taxonomy): domain Bacteria; phylum Planctomycetota; class Phycisphaerae; order Sedimentisphaerales; family Anaerohalosphaeraceae; genus 4572-13. The sequence goes on along the minus strand of JAOUFG010000024.1, from coordinate 24,284 downwards.
CCGCTCCATCACTGTCGCGGCTCTGACAAGCGGCGTTTTTAGCGCTTGAAATTGCTGTAAATGTTTGTATGATACGCACATGCGTAAATTCAAAAATCAGATCATCTGCGGCGACTGCATCGAACTGCTGAGCAAGGTCAAAGAGCCGTTTGCGGACCTTGTCTTTGCCGATCCGCCGTTTAATATTGGGTATCAGTACGACCTGTACAAGGACAAGCTCAAAAAGAACAAGTACCTCCACTGGACACGGGACTGGATGTCGGCGTGCGTCCATGTCCTCAAACCGACAGGCTCGTTTTATATTGCCATCGGCGATGAATACGCCGCCCATGTCCGGCTGATCGGAGAGGATTTGGGGCTGCACTGCCGCAACTGGATCATCTGGCACTACACCTTCGGCCAGCAGACCAAAAATAAGTTCGCCCGCTCTCATGCTCACATCTTTTATTTCGTCAAAGACGAAAAGGAATTCACGTTCAACGAACACGCCGTGCGGCTGCCGTCGGACCGGCAGTTAATCTATAATGATAAGCGCGCGAACGCCGTTGGCAAGATGCCGGACGATGTCTGGAACACCTATGCCCGGGTGTGCGGCACGTTCAAGGAACGCCAGGGCTGGCACCCCTGCCAGATGCCGGAACTGCTGCTGGCGCGCATTATCGCCGCCAGTTCCAATCCCGGGGACCTTGTGCTCGATCCATTTAACGGTTCCGGCACGACCGCCTCGGCGGCGATGCAATTAGGCCGGGGCTACTGCGGGTTCGACATTTCGGAAGACTACGTCAATAACACAAAGAAACGGCTTAAAGAACTCAAAGGTGAACACAGAGAGACCCTTTTCGGAACGCTGGACGCAAACGAGTACCTGGAACTGAAGCGGCTGTTTGCGGAAATGGGATTTGACGCCGAAACGATCATGAACAGCGACAAACTGCTGGGCATCTTTACCCGTCAGTTTGAACTCCGCATGAATAACGAAAAAACGTATAACACGGGGCTCGTACAGGAAGTATTAAAGGACTTTACGACATGGGTCAAAAAACGATAAAGGATTGGTTGAAAACAGCTGGGCCGATGCTGGTTTCGGCGGTGCTGCTGACGGTGATTCATCCGCCGCTGAATCTTTCGTGGTTGGCGTGGATCGCGTGGGTGCCGTTTATGCTGGCGTGCCGGCCGGAGATGAAACTTCGCCCATTGCTGGTCTGTGCGTACCTGACGGGTTTGTGTTTCTGGTTCGGCAATATGTACTGGCTGGTCATCGTCACGACGCCGGGGTATATCGCGTTCAGTTTTGTGCAGGCGTGTTACTGGCCGCTGCTGGCATTGAGCGTTCGATATGTCCGTCGGAAAAAGATACCTTTGTTTTTTGCTGCACCGGTCATCTTCGTGGGGGCCGAGGCGGTTCAGGGTGTGATGTTTACCGGCTTTAGCTGGTACTACCTGGCGCACAGCCAGTATCATCTCTTGAAGCTCATTCAGATCTGCGACATCTTCGGTGCACTGGGGGTTTCGGTCCTGATCGCGATGGTCAACGGGCTGGTCGTAGATTGGATATTGTGCAAAAACAGAGCCGCGACAGTCATGGAGCGGGCACAGCGTGAACACTGTGCGTCTCGCTTACATTCCACCCCCTCCATCACTGTCGGGGCTCTGACATTCGGGGCAACAATTTTGATCGGAATTTTAACCGCCGGGTCCCTATGGTACGGACATCTTCGACTTACCGAAACAGCAGAGTTTCAGACCGAAGGGCCGGTCCTGGGTTCGGTCCAGCCGAATGTACCTGCCTGGGTCAAGGAGGAAATGTCCAGCGGACAAAAGATTCTGGATGACCTGATTGTCGACAGCCAAAAATGCTTCGAGCACGGAGCGGTGATGGTATGCTGGCCGGAGACGATGGCGCTGGCGCCGATGAATCCGGACTATCTGGCACTCAGTGTGCCCAACTCGGATCCACCCCGCTTCCGTAAACAAATACTGGAACATGCCAACGATACAGGATATGTCCTGTTCGGGGCCACCACCGCCGATATCGGCATCCGCGACGGAAATTATGCCATCACGGATCAGTACAATTCGGCATTTCTGTACCTGCCGGACGGAACCGCAGACCCGAAGATCTACCATAAAATCCATCTGGTCCCCTTTGGTGAGTACATCCCCTTCAAAAAAACGGCCCCTTGGATTTATAAAATGATCCTGTGGCTAAGCCCCTATGATTATGATTATAATCTGACCGCCGGAACCGAGCACACCGCATTTGAGATTGAATCCAACGAAAAAAAATACTATTTTGGCGCTCTGATTTGCTATGAGGACACTGACCCGACCGTAACGCGAAAGCATGTACTGGCCGAAGACGGGTCCAAAAGGGTCGACTGGCTGGTCAATATCAGCAATGACGGCTGGTATGTGCATTTCAAAAACCGCCAGGTGGTGCCGATGGTGGAACTGGCCCAGCGAACGGCCATCAGTGCCTTTCGCTGTGTGGAAAATCGCATCAGTATCATCCGCAGCGTCAATACCGGCATTAGCTGCCTGATCGAGCCGTCCGGGAAGATCCGCGATGGCTTTGAAAAAGGCAATCTGCCCGAAAAAGCGATGGATCGTCAAGGCGTTGCCGGGTGGTTTGTCGATACCATTCCACTCGACAGCCGGATTACTTTTTTCAGTAAACACGGCCGATGGCTGGATGTTCTGCTGGGAACGGGCTGGAGTATAATCTTATTATTGTCGATATATAACTTGTGGAAACGTCAAAAGTCAAAGGTCAAGGAAAGAGCTTAAATATGAAAAGTTCACTGATTCGCGTCATTCTCATCGGTTTTCTCAGTGCGGGATGTACACAAGAGCAGATGCCCGATCCATCAGCATCCGCGAAAAAACCATTGGCGGTGCAGTTATTAAAACCCCGTGCGATGATTATTCTTGAAACGGGTCTTACCAGCAAAGACGCTCAAATGCGTTCCAATGCCATCGAAGTCGCGGTTGAAACCCGCCAAAAAGACATGCTGCCGCTGATTAGCAAGCTGACAACGGACCCGGTGGTGCCGGTCCGGTTTTCGGCAACGGTTGCATTGGGCGACATGCGCTGTTTCAGTTGCGAAAATCTGGTTCGTAAATCACTCAATGACCCGGATGTTAATGTCCGCATCGCGGCAGCTTATACATTGGTGAAACTGAATAAACCGCAGTACCTTGAACAGCTCCGAGCGGGGGCCAAAAGTTCCGACCAGACGGTTCGCGCCAATGCCGCCCTGCTGCTCGGCAAACTCGGCAACCACGATAACATCCGACTGCTTTATGAGGTTCTGGATGCGAAAGACTCTTCCGACAAGGTCCGGATGCAGGCCGTTGAATCCATCGCCCGGTTGGGTGACGCGCAGATGTACCGCAGTAAACTCTGGGCACTGCAAATCAGCAAATTCGCGGACGACCGGGTCATCGGCATTCAGGGCATGGGAGCACTGAATACCCCCGAATCCCGCAATGCGATTGCCACAATGCTGCAGGACGATGTTCAGGAAGTTCGCCTGGCCGCAGCCGAGCAACTGGCTCGGCTGGGTGATAATCGAGGGGAAGGACTGGTCTTGGAGTATTTCCAGACAAATCCAGACCTGAATGTGGCAGACATGGCCAACGGAATGGGGGTAATGGCTATCGGATACCTCAAAAACCGCCAGCTAAACGCCCTTTTGCCCAAGGTACTGGATAGCCAGTCTCCATATATACAATTATTAGCCGCTCAGTCCGTTCTGGTTCAGTTATTATAACATTTCGCCGATATTAATAATATTATTCGCCAACTTGTTTGGGCCTTGGTTAGATTGGATTTGTTGCCGCAAACCCAAATAAAATAAACTATTTAAGGTCGCGAAAAAAGTCTTGACCTTGTCCTGAACGTAGCGTAGAATTCGTTCTATCTATAAACGGTGCATTGAAGCCGGTTAAAAGCGGCACATGCACCGGTCCTGAACGGGATGGTGATAGCTTTATAACCTTTGTGGTGAAAGGGACTTATTTTGAGTATTCTAACAAAAATTTTAGCCGTGCTGCTGTCTGTGTTCTCTCTTCTGCTCGTGGGTATGGTCGTAACATTCGTGGGCAACTCCAATAACTACAAGGCGTCGTATGAGGAACAAATAACCCTCAATGCCGTCATGCGGGGCACGGTGACAGAAGCAACCCGGCAATACAATGAACTGGTCAAAAAATCCGGAGAACTGCAAAAAGATCTGCAGGATGAAATCCTGAATCTCAAAGCAGAGAAAGATTTGTTGGCTTCTGAACTCCGTAAATCCGAGCGGCTTTCGATGCAGTACCAAAACCAGGCAAACAGCATGACGAGCGTATTGGCCGGTTTTGACCAAAGCGTTAAGAATCTGCTGGCTTCCTTGAACAAGACGCAGAAAGAACTGGATGAAGCCCGGGCCGAAGGCATTAAGAGCCAAAAGGAACTGAATCAGATGACATCCGATCTGTATGAGAAGATCGTTCAGTTGCAGTCGATCGAGGCAGAACGACGGCGATTGCTCGAACAAAAAACAGAGCTTGAAAACCGAGCCGCAACGGTCGGGACCCCCAGAGAGATCGTTGCCCCTGTAACCCCCCTTCCCAACCAGATGGCTTCTCCTGCAGTTGCCGCTCCGGCCGGAACGGATATTAAGGGACAGATCGTCGAAATCGAGGGGAATCTGGTCACCTTGTCCGTGGGGTCCGCTGACGGAGTCGCCAAGAATATGGTTTTCCACGTTACCCGCGGAGATCGGTTTGTCTGTGATGTGATCATCACCAATGTTGATATCAATCGCAGTGCCGGCACTCTGGATTTGGTCGTTCAACAACCGCAGGTGAATGATATCGCAAGTACACAGCAGTTATAGAAGCTGAAAACAGGATAAGTAATGGCAAAAAAAACGATCAATCCGAGCAGTGATGTTTATACCGCTATTTTGGCGATGGCCTGCTTAGCCGTTCTGGCCTGTGCTGTCTACGTAACCGTGAAATTTTTTCAATATTACGGCTCTGATAAAAATGGTTATAACCTTGGCACACTGTTCAAGATTCAGGCCCCAAAATAATATTGTGCCGGCTTGAAGTTCAAAACCGTAGGATACGGGGCGTTATTTGCCGGTAATCCATAATTTGAAGGGAGTCAAAGTGATACTGGACACAATTCTCGGTTGGTTCAGCAAGGACATGGGGATCGACCTGGGCACGTGCAACACACTGGTGTGCGTTCGCAATGAAGGTATCGTTCTGAACGAACCATCCGTTGTCGCCGTTCGCAAAGGAACCAATCAGGTCCTCAGCAATGGCGAGGCCGTTGGTCTTGTTGCTAAAGAAATGCTCGGAAAAACACCGGGTTCCATCACCGCCATCCGCCCTCTCAAAGACGGCGTCATCAGTGACTTTGAAATCACCGAAGCGATGCTCAGCTATTTTATCCGAAAGGTCCACGGCCGGGGCGGGCTGTTTCGCCCCCGTGTCGTCATTGCCGTTCCCAGCGGCATTACGGCCGTGGAACGCCGAGCGGTGATTGACAGTGCCGAACGCGCTGGCGCCCGCAAGGTCTTTTTAGTGGATGAGCCGATGGCCGCCGGCATCGGGGCCGGACTGCCTGTGACCGAACCCACCGCCTCCATGATCGTCGATATCGGTGGCGGAACCTCTGAAGTGGCGATTATGTCTTTGGCCGACATCAGCACCTGCGAATCCATCCGCATCGGCGGCGATAATTTCGACGAAGCCCTGATCAATCACCTGAAACGGACGTATAATCTCCTGATCGGCGAACCGCGTGCCGAAAAGGTTAAGATCCAGATCGGCTCGGCGGCTCCGCTGGAGCAGGAGATGACCATGGAAATCGCCGGGCGCGATACCATTTCCGGCCTTCCGAGAAAGATCGTCATTACCAGCGAAGAAATTCGTGAGGCGTTTAAGGAACCGATCGCCGGGATTATCGAAACGGTGATGCGGACCCTTGAACGGGCCGAACCGGAACTGGCCGCGGACCTGATCGAAAACGGAGTGACCATTTGCGGGGGCGGCTCATTGCTGCGAGGCATGGACAAGGTCCTGTCCAATTCGACCGGCCTGAAAGTGGTTCATGCCGAAGACCCTCTGACCTGCGTTGCCAGGGGAACCAGTGTGTATCTCGAAAACCTGGAGATATGGAAAGATACACTGGACCAGGGATGGACGTAGTCGCCCCGGCAAGGCGGATGATCCAACGAAAAAGTATGTGTTGTTTTCAAGATAGAAATTCCATGTTATGGCCGGCAGAAATAGTCATTTATCGAATGCAAGCATCTTCTTTTCTCTTTTTATCGTAAGTGTTGTTGTGTTCCTGTGGCCCAAGTCGGACACCGCTAAAATCAGCATGCTTTTTCAAGCGACCTTTCAGCGGTTTTTGGCGATCGGGCGAGATGCAGGAACCCCCTCAGATCGTTTGCGGCCCGATTCCAAAGATACTTTCAGCCGCAGCGAATATACACAACTCTGGAAGGATTATAAAAATGTTTACGCCCAACTGATGGCTGTCCACGATGAAAACGAACGCCTGGCAAAACTCCGGACCGGACTGCCGCAGTTATCCGCCGAAGGACTGGTCCCGGCACAAATCACCGGAACGGTCGGCAATTACAGCCATGAAGTGATTATCGACAAAGGCAGCATCGCCTCCATCCGGCCTGGTCAATATGTCCTGTCCGAACAACATGACTCGGTGGTCGGGGTTGTCAGTGACGTTTCTGAAGCGGCAGCAAAAATACGATTGCTGACCGATACCCGGCAAACACTTGAAATACACATCCGCCGGGACGGGACTGACAAAAATATCGATGCGATGATGGTCGGCAACGGCGATGGCACGTGCAGCATTCCGCTGATCGAAATTCATCAGAAAGTTCTTGAGGGCGACACCGTATACGCCGCAGCCGTCCCAGGTATACTGCCGGCCCCATTGGTCGTGGGGGAAATCACGGATGTTCGGACAGACGACAAGGAGCCCCTGCTTTTAAAAATAACGGTCCGGCTCGCAGAAGATATGACCCGGTTGGATCATGTTTCCGTTATCGTCGTTAATAAAACATTATTAATAAAGGGTTGAAACAGTATCTTATGCGATGGCTTGCATTTATTGTCATTCTGTTAATCACAACACTGCTTGAAGCAGGCAACCTGCTGAATGTATTTGCCATCGGCGGCTGGATGATCCGCCCCAGCATTCTCATTACGCTGCTGGTTTACTATTCGTTTTCGTCCAGGTCCCGCGAGGCCGTCATTTGTGCATTTGCAATCGGATTCGCCGCGGACCTGACAGCCCCGGTCATGGGACCGCACATGATCTGTTTCGGCCTGCTCGGAATACTGCTGAATCAGTCTGCTCAGGTAATTCTTGCAAGACGGGCTGTCCATAAAGCGATGATCATCTTTGCCGTTTATTTCGTCACGGAAACATTTTCTCACTGGCTGGGATTGCTCAAAGGTATCCCCGCGCAGAACAATTATTATTCGATTTTGTTTTTTACTGCGGTTTATTCCGCTGTCCTTAGCCCGGTGATCTGGTCCATTCTTTCGGCAATGTCGGGCTGGTCCAGTGCCCCGCAAAAACGTCCTGGCCGGATATACGACTAACGATGCCCTTTAGGGTGATGTCCCGATAAATCGGGACCGCGAGGGAAAGTCTAACGTTCTTCGCATAAATGACAGTGCCGCGCAGTGAGCGCATTTTTTAAGTGGGATTGGTAGCATGTATCATTATCGCCTGAAAATATTCATTATGCTTTGCATCGGCAGCTTGATCATCGCTGTCGGGCGGTTGGTCACACTGCAAACCTTTCAGGCCGAGAAAGCCCGACAGGAACTGGAAGACTTACGCATTAATGATCCTGATCCACTGCCCACCATTCGCGGAAAGATACTGGATCGCTATGGGAAGCCGCTGGCGTTGGATCGACCTGCATTCTTTCTGCACATCAACTATCAATTGACGCGTTATATGGACCCGCGATGGCGGGAAGGGAAAATCCTTCGGAAACTGGCTGCCAATGAAGATAAAACGCGTGACAAAGTGAAAAAGGAACTCGATGAGGAGTGGCGCGACGACCAGTCACAACTGGAGAAGGCCGTCGATCTCGCATTGCAGCTTGCCGATGTCTCACGTGAAGAGGTCGAAACGAATGTACAGCAAATCAATGATTCGATTTGGGAACAGGCACGGTACCTTAGCTGGAAATGGAAAAATCCTGAAAAAGACTGGCAGACTTACCGCAATGAACGGGACTCCATCCCTCTCGACCAGATCGCAGGAACGAAACTCGGAATCATGAATGAAAGTTATCCATTGGTGGAACTGAAAACCCATCAGGACCGGCTTCGTGCCCAGAGAGAACTGCTTAACCTGCCAGAGCTGACCATCGTATCTGAATCCAAACGCGATTACCCTTACGGCAGGGCCGCCTGCCAACTTGTCGGTTGGGTTGCACCGTGGCAGGATCATGAAGCCGAAATCTTCAAAGATAACAAATATATGCGTTACAAACCGGGCGAAGTCGCGGGTAAATGGGGGCTGGAAAAAGTATATGAGCCCGTTTTGCGCGGACGCCGCGGTGAGGTTCAATATGACATTGACGGCAACCTGCTGGACCGAAAAGAATCACAAAACGGCCAGGATATCCGGTTGACCCTTGACATCGATTTGCAGCGAAAGGTCGAAGCCGCTTTGGCGGATAATACCCTGCCCCATGGAAATAAGTACTGTGCCGCCGTGGTGCTCGAAGTGGCCGGCAATGACATTCTGGCGATGGCATCCATGCCGACCTTCGACCTGAACACCATCCGAAAGCCCGAAAACTACAACTACTTTTTTAATCCGAATGATCCAAACAAACTTTATCAAAATAAAGCACTGGAACGCAACTACCCCCCCGGTTCAACCGCAAAGCCGCTGATTCTCGTAGCAGGATTGGAAGAGCGCAAGATCACACCAGAGGCCGTTATCAGTTGCCCTGATCGAAAAGCTCCGGGGTTGTGGCCGAATTGCTGGACTGTCAATCGAGGCATTGCAAGCCATGATTACCATTGGAGAAACACGGGACGTAACGCCATTCGGGGAAGCTGCAACATCTATTTCTCGCGGCTTGCTGATCGGTTGAATGCTCGTGATCTTCAAGAATGGTTTTTTAATTTTGGGTGCGGCCAGGACGTTCTGACTGCCCCCATGCCGGAAGGAATATCTGAAGATGAAGCGGCCGGCCGCCGGATTCGTCAGGCCGCTGGTAATATCATTTATGGTCGGCAAAAAGGAGGCTATATTGATTTCTCAGATGTCGATCCGATTCCCCCATCAAAGATGTCTGAAAAGCGTTACTGGGGAATTGGACAGGGAAATCTGCGAGTAACCGTTTTACAGGTCGCTAATGCTCTGTCAGCAATTGTTAGAAACGGCATCTATAAAGCCCCCCGCCTAATCTATGATGACAGTGATCCTTTCAATGAAAAGGAAAGTCGACAGATTTCTGTCTCCCCAAAAACCATCTCTGTTGTCCGTGATGGTATGCATGCGGTTATTTATGAAGAAGGCGGAACTGCTCACAGTGTCTTCAAAAACAAAGATATCTTAAACCGTGACATGAAAATCGGAGGAAAAACGGGATCAACCACAAGTCCCAATCATGCCTGGTTTGAATGCTTTGCAGAAGATTCTACCGGGCGTTCTATCGTTGTCGTGGTTCTAGTGGAAAGAGGAGAAAGTGGTTCCGGCGAAGCGGCACCATTGGGGAAACGAATATTAGAAATTTGTAACGAGACAGGTTACATCGGAAAAAACCCGCCGAATGATTGTTCAAGACAGGTCAAATCCCTGTACTTACGCTTTGGGCTGTTGCAGCCACCTGCGGTTCAGGCATCGTTTCTCCTTCCATCGCCCCTAAATATCGCAGCGTGTTTTCGAGAATATCGTGTACCACCGGGGCGGCGACGCGGCCGCCGCTGTAGCCCTTGCCCAGCGAGCGGTTGGGTTTTCGAATCGAGACAAGTACGACCACTTCCGGCTTTTCCGCCGGTGCCCCGCCGACAAAGGACGCGACATAATTTTTCCAGTCATAGTGACCGTTGACGGCGATATTAGCCGTGCCCGTCTTGCCCCAAACCTGCACATTTTCCATTTTCGCCTGATCGCCGGTGCCTTCATTGACGACGTCAGTCATTGCCTTCCGGACCATCCAGTTGGCAACCTCTGTTTTGATGATGTATCCCATACCTGCGGTCGGCTGCCTGTCTTCGATAATCTCGCCCTGATTATTCACCACGGCACGGACAATATGCGGTTTGATGACATAGCCGCCATTGGCCAGAATGCTGTAGGCACGGCAGATTTGCATCGGCGTCACCATCACCTCATGGCCAAACGGAATGCGCGTCACAGAATACTTGCTCCACTTAGGCAGCGACCACACCAACCCCGGCTCCTCACCCGGAAGATCCACGCCGGTCGGGCTGGAAAATCCGAACATCTTCAGGCCGTCATATAACTTTTTCTGCCCCATTTTCAGGCCGATCTTCGCCATCCCGATATTGCTGGAGTGGAGAATAATCTCCCGAACACTTAACATTTTGTATTGATGGTTGCCGAATTCGCCGATGCCGCCGTACTTGGACCAGAACCCGTTTTCGCAATCAAATTTCTCCTCGTACCCAATCATGCCGGCGTCCAGCGCAATCGCAGCGACAATCGGCTTGAAAATACTGCCTGGTTCAAACGGGTCTGTCAAGGCGCGATTGCGCATCCGGTCCTGCGGGGTTTTTGAGAATTTGGTCGGGTCGAAATCCGGCAGGGAAACCATCGCCAAAACGGCGCCCGTCCACGGGTCCATTACAATGGCCACAGCCGATTCAGCTTCGTATTCATCCATTTTTTTCTTCAGGGCTTCATGCACAAATCGCTGGATCACCGAATCGATGGTCAGAACCAGATTCAAACCGTCTTCGGCATCCTTACCCGCGCCGGCCTGGACCGCAATCGGACGGCGCAGGGCATCGACCACAAAAACATGCTGTCCGGGCGTTCCCTGCAAATATGTGTTGTATTGCAGTTCAAGGCCTGAAAGCCCGGTATTGTCGGCCCCCACGAAGCCCACGATGTGACCGGTCAGATTGTTCGCGGGATAGGACCGATTCCAATCTGTTTCAATCCCCACCGCCGGAAGGTTGATTTCCTTAACCAACGCACGTTCATCGGGACTGATTCCGGGTTTGATTTTCACATATCCCGGATTTCGGCTTTCGTCAATCATGCGGCAAATCTCAGGACCCGGCGTTCCCAGAATATCCTGCAGGGACGCGGCGGCTACCTGGATTTGATCGGGATACTCCCGCAAGCGTCTCGGCTCAACAAAAACATTATATGCCTCGATGCTGGCTGCGAGAACCCGCCCTTTACAATCGAGAATTTGTCCGCGACGCGGCTTTTCCGGAACCAGTGCGGTTTTCTGCCGGCGGCTTGATTTTTCGTATGCTTCTCTCTGGGCATGCTTCAGATCGACCACTCGCCAGGTCAGCGCTGCAAACACCGACACCATCGCCGTCAAAAACAAACCCAAAATCCACATTTCGCGTTTATGGGGGTTGGTCACGGAGTCACCTCCGGAATATGAAATGGCGGTCTCGTTTGGGGCAAACCGGCCGGATTGACCAGACATTCAAACTGAAGCTGTTTTTCCCAGAGCTGCTGACATAAACTTTTTTGCTCCACCAGCGATTTTTGATAGCGATTGTACATACGGCTTGCGGAGGTACGCAGGATAATCGTGAATATCAGAAATGCGGTAATCGAAAAAACAATCAGAATCACTCTCATGCGGGACATATCAATAAACTCACTGGGACGGCAGTTTCAGACGGATTCCGGCAGCCACTTCATCCGCATTTTTTAGTGTATCCTTGTTCAGCCGAAGGATATCCGAATAACGATTGCCGTCACCCAATTGAGTCTTAGCGATGGCCCACAAATTATCCCCTTCCTGAACCACATATTCTGAAATCGACCTGGAATCGTCTTCTCCGACACGCTCCAGAAGATTTGAAAATTTGCCAAGCAGTGTTTCAGAGGGATCCGGCGCTTTCACAACCTGACTGGATGTATCGCCCGCTATATCAGGAATAACAAGCTTATCTCCCACACAGACCCGATCCGGTGACTTGAGAACACCCTTATTGGCTTCATACAGTTTTTCAATCACAGCAAGTTTATTGCCTTCTACTTCGCCGTATCGCATCTTAGCGATCACAGCGAGCGTTTCTCCTGATTTGACGACATGGGTACGGACCCGAACAGGTGTTTTGACGACTGGTTTTGCGGCAGGAACATCATTTTTAATAAGGGTGGGCGCTTGCGGCGGCAGTACAACCGCCGGGATTTCAACGTGTGGGGGAATCGCCGGGGTGGGTTCCAAAACGACTTCTTGCACGGGGGATTCCGTTCTTCGCTGCTGACGAGGCCGGTACAACCGACGAACCGTATCCGAAACACGGTTGTCCAGCGGCATGTCCGGGCCTGTCGGGGTGATAATCGCAACATCCGGAGGGAAGGGATTTTCCTCATGAATGAAATTCGGAAGGCCGTTGACTAAAAACGCAATCACCACAATGAAAAATAACCCCAGCAATAAACCTACCTTGGCGTCAGCGGTCATTTTGAAAACTCCTTTTTTCATGATAACAACATTATGTAATTCATCGTCGCTTTGCGACTCTTAACTTGGCACTGCGCGCCCGTGGGTTACGGGCGATTTCTTCACGGGTTGCTACTATTGGTTTTTTCGTCAGAATGTTATAAATTCCATCAGCTTTGTTTTGACGAAAATTCCATTTCACCCGCCCGTCCTCTAAGCTGTGAAAACTGATGATCGCGATAAAGCCGCCGGGATTAAGTATGTCTGGCGCGTCGGCCAATAACCTGTCCAAACTGTCAAGTTCACGGTTGACCGCAATCCGAAGGGCCTGAAAGGTCCGCGTGGCCGGATGAATCCGTCCCGGCCGGGGCGGTTGCCTTAAGGCGCGGCTGATCAGTGCCGCCAGTTCCGTCGTCGTTTCCAGCTTCTTCTGGGAACGCTCTTGGACAATGAATCGAGCGATCTTCCGTGACGCCCGATCCTGTCCGTACTCGTAAATCAAATCCGCCAGTTCCGTCTGGCTTAACGTATTCACTAAATCCGCCGCGGTGGTCCTGAGCCGGTCATCCAGCCGCATGTCCAGCGGCATCGCTTTTTGAAAGCTCAGGCCCCGATCCGGATCCTCTAACTGTCCTGAACAAAACCCCAGATCGGCCAGTATTAAATCCACTTTTTCAAGTCCCTGCTGCGAGAGAACTTCGCTTGTCCCTGCAAAGTTCTCCCGCACCAGCTTGACCCTGCACGCAAGGTCGGATAATGTCTGTTGAGCCCTTTGGATACTGTTTTGATCCACATCCAGCCCAAGTAGATAACCCTCAGGGCCCAACATTCGGCCGAAAAGCCAGCTGTGACCTCCGTGTCCAACCGTGGCATCGACCATCTTTCCATCCGTGGGAAGTTGTATAATATCCAACAGCGGTTCCGTGAGTACCGGAACGTGTCCAACAGGCAACGGCTCATCCATTACGTTGTCCTGTTCTGCCGTCATGGAGCTATCCGATTTTGAAAGAGCACCTTAATTGGCCGCAACCGCCAATTCCGCCTCGACGATGGCTTCGGCTTCCGGCGAAAACGAGATCGCCTTAAACATCGGGCTGGTCCGTTTTAATGCCTCCAGCCGGCCTGCAAGCAACACCGCCGCCGATACCACATCATCGTTCATTTCACAGGAACCGACCAGCCCCTGCCGAAGTACCTCTACCGGATTGTTTCTGTGACTGTCCATTCAAAACCTCCTAAAAATCCATGTCCCGGCCCTGCTTCTGGAGTTGGACCTGACGCGCCTGAGCCAGTTGGGCATGGAACTGATTGAGATTATCTTCCAGATAATGCTCCCAATCGTCCGTGTTCCAAACCTCAATGTGGTCACGCACACCAACCAGTGTCAGTGTCGTGCCCAGATTGGCCCGTTTTCTTAACTTTTCATTGATTAATAACCGTCCCTGCCGATCCAACTCAACCTTGCTGGCCAAAGCAAAACTCATCCGTTCAAACGCAACGGATTCATCCGGGGCACCCATCCCTGGCGCACCGGCAAGGGCGATCTGCTGAAAATACTTTTCGGGGTAAAGACAATAAATGCCGTTGGAGCCCATGGCGAGATAGAAATTGCTGCCGTATTGTTCGCAGTCGATCTGACTTCGCAGCTTGTTCGAAATGAAAAGCCGATTCTTGTCGTCAATCGTGTGTTCGTATTCACCAGTTAGCATCAGCATGGCATTTTGTCCCACAGGGTTACCATTTAGTGGGAAATTCTACCACTTCTTCCCACTGTGTCAACACTAAAAAATCGGCTTTTTTGAAAAAATGTATAAAAATTTGTTTTCAGAAACCGCGATAAATGCTGTGAAAACCGGACCTTGTTACAAGATGCAATCATTTCTCCCTACAAATACGCCATATATAGTGTCTCGTGTCAAAGTCTGAAGAAAAATTAAATTTTTTCGCAATCAGACGGCCCTTGTGAAATTATCGCCCCACTTTTACGATTTTCCGGCAACAGCAAGCCACCCGATGATAACGCCAACATCATTCGCACACGCTATCGGGGAGCTTCCCCCTTCGCTTTTTGAGCTTCGGTGGGACGAGTGCGCTCCCGCGCTTTTGTTACGGTTTGATTTTTCGTTCCTTGATGGCACAGTAGAGGACCGGCACGATGAGCATGGTGAGGATTTCGATGGTCATGCCGCCAAACGACGGGATGGCCATGGGGACCATGATGTCCGAACCGCGGCCGGTGGAGGTCAGGACGGGGATCAGGGCGAGAATCGTGGTTGCTGTGGTCATTAAACAGGGACGCACGCGGCGGGTTCCGGCTTCGATGACACTTTGATGCACCTGATCGAGCGTATCGGGTTTGTTTTTGCCAAACGCCTGTTGCAGGTAAGTGCACATGACCACACCGTCATCGCTGGCAATGCCGAACAGAGCCAGAAAACCGACCCAGATTGCAACGCTGAGATTGATCGAGTGCATCTGGAACAGGTCACGCAGGTTCACACCCAGAAAACCAACATTGAGGAACCAATCCTGCCCGTACAGCCAGATCATAATAAATCCGCCCGCCCAAGCGACAAGAATACCGCTGAAGACGAGGAAACTCAGCACCGTGGAGCGGAATTGCAGATACAGAATGATGAAGATGATAAACAGGGCCAGCGGAATGACCACCGAGAGCGTTTTTGTCGCGCGAAGCTGATTCTCATACGAACCGGCAAATTTATAGCTGACTCCGGCGGGAATCACCAACTCGCCGCCGTCGATTTTGCTTTGCAGGTAGGCCTGGGCGCTTTCGACAACATCCACTTCGGCCCAGCCGTCCAGTTTATCGAACAGGACATAGCCGACCAGAAACGTATCCTCGCTTTTGATGGATTGCGGCCCCTTGACGTAATCGATGGTCGCTAACTGCTTGAGGGGGATTTGTTCGCCGCCGGAACCCTTGACCAGCACCTTTTCAAGGGATTCGATGGTGTCCCGCAACTCCCGCAGGTAGCGCACCCGCACTGGATAACGCTCGCGGCCCTCAACGGTGGTGGTAATCTTCCGCCCCCCTACCGCCACTTCGATGACATCCTGAACCTGTCGGATGCTGATGCCGTGCCGGGCGATGGCATGGCGGTCGATATCGATTTCCAGATAGGGTTTTCCCACGATACGGTCGGCGATGACCGCCGAGGGTTCTACGCCGGGGGCCTCTTTGAGCAGGCGTTCGATATTGATTCCGACCTGCTCGATGGCTTCCAGATTGGGACCTTTGACCTTGATGCCCATGGGGGCGCGCATCCCGCTTTGCAGCATGACGATACGGGCGGCGATGGGCTGGAGTTTCGGGGCACTGGTCGTGCCGGGGATTTGGGCGGCGGCCAGGATTTCTTTCCAGATGTCGTCCGGGCTTTTGATATGGTCCCGCCACTGCCGATAGGGCTGGCCTTTTTCGTCTTCGACCAACTGCCCCTTTTCGTCACGGACAAACGCATCATTTTTCTTGTCGTACTTGAATTTCAACCGGTGTCCGGCTTCATCGGTGATGTATTCAGATTTGTAGTTGATGACGGTCTCGATCATCGAGATCGGCGCCGGATCCAGCGGCGTTTCGGCCCGGCCGATCTTGCCGACGGCGCTTTCCACCTCCGGGATGGAATTGAGTGCGATATCCTGCTTTTGCAGGACGTCCAGCGCCTCGCCGATGGAGGCGTGCGGCATGGTCGTGGGCATATACAAAAACGAACCCTCGTCCAGCGGCGGCATGAACTCTTTGCCCAGTCCCGACCAGATAACCCCGCCGGCAATGAGAATCAGAACCGGCACCGACAGGAAAAGCAGCTTATGACGCAGACACCAGCCAAGGATCGATGGATAAAATTTCTGGAAAATCGTAAAGAAAATCAGCAGGCCGCCAATCAACAGGGCCACAAAGATCAAATTCATCAGGACCGCCCTGTCAACGCCCAGCGGCATCCAGTGACGTGTCAAAATGATCCCGACCAAGAGTACGGCCAGAATGTTTGTAATGAGTTGGCTGTGGCGTTTGATCTTAGGCGGCAATTTTTCCTGAATAACATTATACCCGCCAATGACCATGATGATAAAACCAACCCACCCGTTGAACAGAATAGCAGCGGCAATTCCCCCAGCAATCAGAAAAACGCCTATCAGGATATGTGAAAACCGTTTTAGCTTGCCCCGATGCGTGAACAAGGTATGGGCCGCGGGAGGAATAATGGTCAGGGCGACGATGATTGAGGCAATCAGCGCGAATGTCTTGGTGTACGCCAGCGGCTTAAACAGCTTGCCTTCGGCGCCGGTCATCGTAAAGACCGGCAGAAAGCCGACAATCGTTGTCGAGACCGCCGTCAGCACCGCCCCGCCGACCTCGCTGGCGGCTTGGTAGACGACTTCCAGTTTGTTTTCTTTTTCGTCCGCCTCGCCGAGATGGCGCAGGATGTTTTCAGAGATAATGATTCCCATGTCCACCATGGTCCCGATGGCGATGGCGATACCGGACAGCGCGACAATATTGGCATCGACGCCGAAGATTTTCATCGCGATAAAAACCATCAGCACAGCCAGCGGCAACAGGCCGGAGATCAACAACGAGCTGCGCAGGTGCAGCACCAGCACAATCACCACGATAATCGTGACGAGAATTTCCTCGGTCAGGGCCGTTTCCAGCGTACCCAGGGTTTCATAGATCAGGCCCGTGCGGTCATAGAACGGCACAATGGTCACCTTCGAAACCGTGCCGTCAGCGAGCGTCTTCTGCGGCAGCCCGGGCGACAGTTCGTCGATCTTGGCCTTGACATTCTTGATGGCTTCCAGCGGATTGAATCCGTAGCGAACCACCACCACGCCGCCAACGGCCTCGGCGCCGCCTTTGTCCAGCGCCCCCCTGCGCAGGGCGGGGCCGTAAGTGACGGTTGCGACATTTTTCACGAGTACGGGCACATTGTCCCGCGCTTTGACCACGGTGTTTTCAATATCGTCAAGGGTTTTGACAAAACCAAGACCCCGGATGACATACTCAACTTTATTGATCTCGATGGTTCGCGCGCCGACATCGACGTTGGAATTCTTGACAGCCATGAAAATGTCATCCAGCCCGACCTCGAACGCCCGCATGGCGTCCGGGTTCACGTCGATCTGGTACTCGCGCACAAATCCGCCGACCGAAGCGACTTCGCTGATCCCGGTTGCGCCGAGCAGGGAGTACCGAACGTACCAATCCTGCACCGTTCGCAGTTCGTCCAGATCCCAGCCGCCGGTGGGGTTTCCGACCGGATCGCGGCCTTCGAGCGTGTACCAGAAGACCTGCCCCAGCGCCGTCGAATCCGGCCCCAGCATCGGCTGGACACCTTCGGGCAGTGCGCCCTGCGGCAGCGAATTAAGCTTTTCCAGTATCCGGCTGCGTGACCAATAGAAATCGATGTCTTCCTCGAAGATGATATAGATGCTCGAAAACCCGAACATCGACTGGCTGCGGACGGTTTTGACGCCGGGAACACCGAGCAGAGAGGACGTCAGCGGGTAGCTGATCTGATCCTCCACATCCTGCGGCGAACGGCCGGGCCACTCGGTGAAGACGATCTGCTGATTTTCGCCGATGTCTGGGATGGCATCAACCGCGACGGGATTGCGCGGCAAAAAGCCGCCTTCCCAATCGAACGGGGCCACCATGAAGCCCCAGCCGATCACGAATATGACGACCAATGTCACGATGAGCTTATTTTCCAGACAGAACCGCATGATCCTGTCGACGATGCTCACCTTTTGTCCGTTGTTATTTTCCGCAACCATTGAGAGTCCCCGTACCGTTATTGAGCCGGAATTCGGTTAGTTTTGAAACTGCGGCAGCTTACTGATGTACTTTCCGGGCTCTTTTAAAAATGTGTCTTCGCAGCCCGGACAGCAGAAATAGACTTTTTTGCCTTGATACTCAACAAAGACATCCTTGTTGATTTTGCCGCCCATCACCGGGCAAACCGTTTGCTCGGCAGCTATCGCCTTGGCCTGTTCAATGGCCGCACCGGCTGTCTCCATTATATCTTCAGACATCGTGTCGGCCGTGTCTTCGGCTTGCTCTGCCATGGTGTCCATCTCACTCGAAGATGGTTCGGTCGGCGGAGCAGATTTCTTCTTACATCCCGTCAGCGCAACCGTAAGACCCACGCTCAATAACATAACCGTCAAAATGACTGTTATTTTTTTCATAATCGCTACCTTTCTAAAAACCCTTTGGTTAAAAGTTTATTGGTTTGCCTGATTAAACTGTGGAAGCTTGGATAGATACTTTTCGGGCTCTTTTAAAAATGTGTCTTCGCAGCCCGGACAGCAGAAGTACACTTTTTTGCCCTCGTATTCAACAAAGACATCTCTGTTGATTTTACCGCCCATCACCGGGCAATGCGTTTGTTCGCCGGGGCCTGCCTGAACATGTTCCTCCGCGGCAACGCCGGCGGCGCCCATCATGCTGGGCTTGGCCTGAATCTGCAGGGCCGAATCGATCTTGAAATTGCCGTTGGTAACGACGATCTCATTTTCTCCGAGGCCTTCGCGAACGATATAATGGTCCCCCGCCCGCGGACCGAGAATGATTTCGCGCCCTTCAAAGGTCGGTTTTTCCGTTTCCGGCACCTGCACATATACGACTGCCCGTTTGCCGGTCATCAGCACAGCGGAGGCAGGCACCACCAACGGCGGCTGGCCAGCGGCCGCAGCGGGAACATAACCGAGCGATTCGGTTGTAACCAGTGCCATGCCGCAGATATCGCACGTTCCGGGGGCGTCTTTAACCACATCCGGATGCATCGGACAGATCCATTTGCCTGCCAGGTTTTGCGCCATGACCTTGCCTTCTTCGGCGACCTTTGCTTTGACGGCCGCGCTGACGAACATGCCCGGCCTGAGTTCTCCGTTTTCATTGGCGACATTAACCCGCAGTTTGATAGTCTGCGTCCTGGTATCCAGCCGGGGGTCGATAAAGCTGATCGTGCCATGAAACAGTTTGCCGGGAAAGGCCTCCGCCTCAAAGGTAACGTCCTGGCCGTAACGCAGCCATGTCATGTCCGACTCGTAAGCATCCAGCAGCACCCACATCTGGGACAGATCCGCGATGGTATAGATTTTCATTCCCGTGTTGACGTACATGCCTTCAGTGGCGTCCTTTTCAATCACGACCCCACCGATGGGAGCGTAAATGGTCAGTTGATCCAGCGGCTTTGAGGCCTTTTCGATGTCGGCGATCTGCCGTTCCGTCAATCCCAGCAGCCGCATTTTCTCGCGAGCCGACTGAAGCGTCTGACGGATGGACTCGGCGACCAGTTCGGTGCTTGTGCTGATTGTTTTGGCCGATGCGATCGCCTGTAAAAATTCCGCCTGCGCGGTAATCAACTCCGGGCTGTAAAGCTCGACCATGTGGTCATCTTTCTTGACCACCGTGCCGGTGAAATCGACATAGAGCCGGTCAATTCGCCCCGGTACCCACGCGGTAATGCTTTTGATGCGGGTCTCATCGTAGGCGATTTTGCCGACCAAACGTATCTCGGCCTCGACAAACTTACGCTTGACCGGCGAAGTCTGCACCTCCATCAGTTTCAGAGCTTCCGGCGAAAACGAGATCTGGCGCTGGCCGATACCGGCATCCGATGACTCCACGGGAATCAGGTCCATAAAACAGATCGGGCACTGACCCGGCTTGGGTTGGCGAATCTGCGGATGCATGGAACAGGTCCAGACGGTTGGTGATTCAGGTACTGCTGCCACTTCAGCCGTCTGCGCCGCCGGCCGCAGGCCGCGTAAAACATAGCCGGCCGCCAGGCATACCAGTGCCACAACTATCAGCAGGATAATGGTCCCAACAATTTTTCCGTTTCGCTTTTTCATATTCGTTACCTCTATTTCAGTGGGATCGTCCCGCCGGTTAATGTTTCCAGTTCCGCCAGCGCCTGAAAGTGGTCGGCCAGGATTCGCTGGTAGGTTACCTCAAAGGTCAGCAGTTTTCGCTGGGCGTCGGTCAGATTCAAAAAGTCCACCCCGCCAGTCCGATAGGAAGACTCGGACACCTCGACCATTTCTTTGGCCTTGGGAATCAACGTGCCGGCATACAACCCTGCTTTCCGGGATGTTTCCTCGATTCTGTACAGCACATCCGCCGCCCGTGCTGACAAATCCAGCTGCGTCTGCTCTTTCTTGAGGCGAGTCGCCCGCATAGAGGCCTGCCCCTGCTGTTTGCCCGCGTTATAGCTGTCGGTCCACAGCGGGATATTGATCGAGACCATCGCGACAATCGGGTCCCGGCCGGACCCCCATACGCCGTTCATCCGCGCCGAGTCGGTCTGGATCCAGTCCACCCCCAACGTCACATCCGGATAGTATCGTTTCTGTGCCAGACGTAAGCGGCTCCGCGCCGCATTGATCTCATTCTGCAGGGCGCCGATTTCCGGGTTTCGCTCGGCGATCAGGCCGACAATCGCGGTTTCATCCACAGCCGCCAACACGGCATCAGGTCGGTGCGGTTGGCTCAGCGCCGCGGTCGTGTCCCGGTTCATCATCGCATTCAAACCCGCCTGCATCGGCGAGAGCATATTCTTCAACTCGGTGACATGGTCCTCCATCAGGGCCAGTTCGATCTGGGCGCGGATAATGTCGGGGTGCTGGGCTGCGGCGGTGCGGTAGCGGGCCTGAGCAACCTGCTCAAAATGTTTAAGCAGTTCCAGATTCTGCTGCGCGATGTCGATGGCCTCGTACAGGTAGGCGTATTCGTAGAAAGCACCCTTAACCTTGCCGAACAGTTTGAGTTTGTCCGCTTCATAACGTTTATAGGCGGCCTGTGCGTTGGCAGCGGCGGTATCGGTGCGGGCTTCAATCTTGCCGAACCAGGGAAACATCTGCGAAATGCTGAACCGCTGCTTCTGGGGGCCGGTACGGGTTTCGACCTCTTCGATAAAGTAGCCGTAGGTAAAACGCGGGTCGTCCAGCGCCTTGGCCTGCGGGACCTGTGCGGCGGCCATTCGCCAACGATGAAAGCTGCTCTTAAGCCCGGCATTGTTCTCGGCGGCAATGCGAAGATAGTCTTCGAGCGTTACAGGGCTGTTGGGATCGGCTGGCTGACTAAACGCCCCAACGGAAGTACTCATGACAATCATAACAAATATATGCGCTTTCATAATCGCACTCCTTCGACAGAAACCGACAATCCTCTGTTTCCTATTCTTTGACTATGGAATATGCTAATAACAATACACTGAATATGCAAAACTGAAATTGCCATCCTAAGAAATCCTTTTGTTGATCAGGTCCATGATTTCGGCGATCTTTTCGGCGGTGTCGGCTTCGGACTCACCTGTCATGGCATTTTTGACACAATGCTGAAAGTGCCGTTCGAGGATGCGTTTTTCGACGGAGCCCAAGGCACCTTTGACCGCGGCAATCTGGTTGAGGATGTCGATGCAGTATTGCTTTTCGTCCACCATTCGCTGGACTCCGCGAACCTGCCCTTCAATTCGCCGCAGGGCCGAAAGTGTATCAGAATGGTCGGGATTTTGTGTCATTTTTCAAATTTCCTACTAAGAGCCTATCCTACTAAATACCATGGTCGTCTTTATTATACCCCATGGGGGTATATTTGTTCAAGAAAATTTTTTGAAAAATGAAAAATAATCAAAAATAGCATACCCCGGGTCGCACTTCGCTTATCCGGGGCTATCATTGTTTAAGTCTTTCGGACTTGTGGAATCCATTCGGCTACGCTCAGGACAGGTTTTGCTGTTTTGATCGGCATGGACATGGCCTGCCCTGATTAAAAATTTGCCTCTAAAAATGCTTTCAGGGTTGCGTTGAAATCGTCTGGGGTTTCCAGCATGAAGAAGTGGCTGTAGTCTTTGATTTCATGATAGTCCAGATTATTGAAATGTTTGTGTATAAATGCCCGATCCTGGTCTTTATAATCCGGGTTGTTGACATACACCGCCAGCGTCGGGACGCCCAGTACCGGTAAATCCCGCCAGTTGTCGAGGTTAAGGAGATCATCCATGGCACTGTCGCCGACATGTTTGCCAGTCGCAGACATTTTCTTCAGGATGAACTCTCGTATCTGCGGCGTTGTTTTCTCGGTATACATGCTTTCAAGGAACATGGTTAAAAACGCCTCCCGGTCCGGCATTTTCAGGCCGCCTTTTATCATGTCTATATTCTGCTTCAATGTCGCAAATTCTTCCGGATCGTCCGGGATACGCAGGAAGAAGCCGTCCACACTGCAAACGCCCGCGGTATTGGCGGGATACTTAATTGCAAACCGCCACACGACGGCGAATCCCATGCTGTGGCCGGCAACGACGGCTTTTTCTGTGCTGCTGTGGTCCAGTACGACCTTGATCGCATCCGCAAAGGCATCCATCGTATAGTCGATCTCCGGGGCATCGCTTTTTCCATGACCGGGAAGATCGATAAGAATAACACGATAATCGTCCCTGAAAGCGGGTGTCTGATATTTCCAGAACTCCGTGTCACAAGACCAGCCGTGAATGAATACAATTGTTGTGCTGCCGCTGCCTGCGGTCTGATAATGAACCTTATGCCCGTCATAATCTGCATAATGTGATTGTGGCGCCGGGCTTTTTCCGCCGCATCCAGATAGTAACAAAATACAAACCAATGTCAGTAATAAATGAAGCTTCATGATTTTGATCCTGTAAATCCTGTCTAAAAAAAACGTATCACTCTTCAAAGTCAGCGGCTATGCCCGCTCCATGACTGTCGCGGCTCTGTTTCTGGAAGAAGGCGATTTTCATGTTGCCCCATTCGCGGAGGTCGATTTGTTCGAGTTCGCCGTAACGGTCGTCGATATACGACCTGATGTGTGTTCTCAGGGTAACCAGGCCGCCTTCGTTGATCTGCAGGTCGAGCAGTTCCATGAGCTTGGCGACTTGGGTATCGGGGCCGCAGTTTTCGCTCATTTTGTACGGCGGGTCGCAGAAGATGACATCGTACAGGCCGTATTCCGGCGAGGGAGCGGCGCCGACCTTGAGGATATTGGCACAGACCGTGCGGGATTCGGCCAGAAACTGCGCCTTTGTGATATTTTGGTTGAGAATCCGGACGACATCCCGGCCGCCGTCGATGAACGTGCAGAACTTCGCCCCGCGGCTCAGCGCCTCCAGCCCCATCGACCCGGTCCCGCAGAACAGATCCGCCACGACCACATCCTCCAGCATACCCTTGGTGTAGAGAATACTGAACAACGATTCCTTGACCCGGTCGGTGATCGGTCGAGTATCCATTCCCTTGGGCGGAAACAGCTTCATACCTTTTTTAGTTCCGGCGATTATTCGCATAGATATTTACCTACAATAGACTTGAAATTTCTATCTCAATGTTGTCATTAAATTTTTGAATTATTGATTTTATAGCATCGGCGTTACGTTTGGCATAAGGAGATATAACGATCTTGTCGATAAACTGTTCAGGCAGAATATTCTGAAAAAAAATGGAGACTGTAGCATCTTTACAGAGTTTCTTTCTATCCTGTTTTTCGTTTTTCACCGTTTCTGTTCCAATGTAATGTATTTATCGTTGTCTTCTGATCAGCCAGGTATAGGTCTCGCTGCATATCCA
>JAOUFG010000121.1 GCA_029858345.1 Phycisphaerae bacterium | reverse complement strand
GCCAGACGCTGTATCAAACGAAAAAGCAAACGCAGAGAGCTTGCTCGGTTTTATCATTACAAGCGACATAAGCTATTGGCTCCACTAAGGGTTAAAGAACGAAAATGAAATTGGACAGTAAAACTATGCACACGTGGAAGTATTGGACAGTGAAATTTGCCGAAGCACATTTCCCCGATGATGACAACGGCAATCTTTACAAGTGTATGCACGAAGGGGATTATGCGGACCTTCGGTACGAAGGCAGCGACCCGAATGCATACCGTGACAGCTACTTTAAGAATACAAATGCAAATGCCGATGACTGGTCCGATCTCATCAATCTGACCGACCGGATGAACAACTATCCGGACAGCAGCTATGTCGCAGATATTTCACCTGTGATCAACATTGATCAATGGATGCGATGGTTTGCCACGCAGTCGATCATCGGCAACATCGAAAAAGGCCTGGCCAACGGTTCCGGCGATGATTACGCAATGTACCACGGTCAGACCGATACACGTTTCATACTCCTGCCCTACGACCTCGATTCGCTTCGTGTGACCGGCGGAGATGAAGGGACCACATGGCAATCGCCCGGAAAGACCAATGACTCCATATGGAAAGCAACCGGGGTCGATGCGATCAACCGATTCCTCACACATATTGATCTTGAAAGCCAATACTACGCCGCTTTTCATGACTTAATCGATACCGTCTTTTCCCCGGCCCAGGTCGATCCGCTGCTGGATGCCACCTTGGGAGGTTTTGTACCTCAGCCGGTAATTGATGATATGAAGCAGTACTTTGTCGATCGCAACGCCTATATACTTACCGTGATTCCCTGACCGGATGGAACTGCAGGACAATCCGCCGCACCTGCCTTTTTTTCGCAACCCCTTTACCAGAAATAGGTTATGGTGTTTTCGGCAGAGGGCGTGTCCCAAAGCGAAAAAACTTCCCCAAAAAACAGGAAACGTCACGATTCTGAGCCCTAAAGTATGGTATAATACCCGAAATGGTTTTCGGGCGTTGATGTCCATCGATATCAACGGTTATATCCGCATTGGGAGCAGAGGTTGTTGTATGTCTAAACCGAGGGTATTGTTCTGTTTGGCTATGGCAGCGGTCGCGCTGTCGGTGTCCCCTGTGCGCGTAATGGCGGTTCCGGCCTGTCCGGGCCCGGCCCAGGTCACACAGCCCGACGGGACGCCCATAACGGTCTATCTGCGAGGGGATGAATACGCCCACTGGAACGAAAGCAGCGACGGCTATCACATCACCCGAAACGACCGGCACGAATGGGTGTATATGGTTTCCGACAACGGCCGGGCCGTCGCCAGTGAACACGCTGTGGGCAAGGCCGACCCGCACGCCGTGGGCGCATTAAAACCGGATAAGGCCGCACTGTCCCAAAGGGGCCGACAAAGCCGCGCCCTGCGAGCCGATGCGGAAGAAACGCCTGAATCCACACAGGCACCCGCCGCACAGCAGGCACCCGCCCTGACGCAGACAACAGGCACCATGTATAATCTGGTGGTGCTGGTCAATTTTTCCGATCTGACGGTCGCGTATCCCACGCAGGACTATGACGATTTGTTCAACCAGGTCGACTACACCGCCGACGGCGCGGTCGGCTCGGTGAAGGATTACTATCACGAAATATCGTATGATGCGTTGACGGTGCAATCGGTTGTGCCCGAGCCGGTCACGCTGGCAAACGGTTATGCCTATTACGGCGCCAACAGCCCGGTAACGGGTAACGATCTTCGTCCGCGGGAAATGGTAGCCGAGGCACTTGCCGCACTGGAAGCAAGGGGTTTTGATTTTACCAGCGTCGACGGCGACAGCGACGGCGAGATCGATGGATTGACGATCATTCACGCCGGGGGCGGCGAGGAATACAGCGGCAATGATGAAGACTATATCTGGTCACACCAGTGGGCTCTTATAAGCCCGGTCACGTATGATGGTGTTACTATGTACACGTATCATACCGAGCCGGCGCGCCGGGGTTGGGACAGTTCGCCCTCGACCCAGGGCATCACACGCATCGGCGTCATCTGTCACGAAAACGGGCACTTTCTGGGCCTGCCGGACCTGTATGATTATGGATATGACAGCGAAGGGGCCGGTGACTTTTGCCTCATGGCCGGCGGCAGCTGGAACGGCAGCTACGGAACGACCCCGGCACACATGAGCGCCTGGTGCAAAAGTGAGCTGACATGGATCACACCGACCGTGGTTTCAGTGGACGGCCCCTACTCACTGGGGCAGGTCGAAACCAATGCCCAGGCATATAAACTGCAGGGCCCTTTCCCTTCGACGCAATACTTTCTCGTCGAAAACCGTCAGGGCGTTGGTTTTGATGCCGGGTTGCCCGGGCCGTTGCGCGGCATTCTGATATGGCATGTGGATGAGACACAGCCGGATAATGACGACCAGACACATTACCTCGTGGACCTGGAAGAAGCCGGCGGAACACAGCATCTGGAACTGAACCAGAATGAGGGACAGGATTCGGACTATTTCAGGACAGGTAATGCGATCGTATTCAGCGATACCAGCACGCCGAATAATTTGAGCTATACCGGGCAGCCGCTCGGACTCAATATTTCCAATGTGAGCGCCACAGGTACAGTTATGAGCTTTACAGTTGGTAACCCGCCAGCCCCGCCGGCAGCGGCCAATGTCAATCAAATAACGGTGCTCGACACTCCGGTCGAGATTACACTGGATGCGGCTGATGAGGGCCTGCCGAATCCGCCGGGCGCATTGAGCTGCATCATCACGACTTTGCCGAGCCACGGGACATTGAGCGATCCGTCGGCCGGGGCCATCAGCAGTGTTCCGTATACGCTAACCGGTAACGGAAATCAGGTAACGTATACGCCGGATTCCGGATATGGAGGCCCGGACAGTTTTCAGTACAAAGCCAATGACGGCGGAACACCCCCCGACGGCGGCGACTCCAATACCGCAACCGTTTCGATCGATGTGCGTGTTCTCATTTACTCAGCAAACATGGATATCGACCCGGGCTGGACCTACGACGGAAACAAGTTTGAGTGGCGATGGGGAGTTCCTGTCGGCTCAGGCGGCGACTACGGAAACCCCGACCCCACCAGCGGCTACACCGGCAGCAACGTTGTAGGTTATGACTTAACAGGGGATTACGGTACGCTTTCAACGATTAAATGGACGACGACCGGCGCCATTGACTGCACAGATCAAACCGGCGTAACGCTTTCTTTTTACCGCTGGCTCAATGTGGAAGGCCCCGCTTACGACCATGCTTATATTCAGGTGTCAAATAATGGCTCAAGCTGGTCCACCATTTGGGAAAACACCTCTGAAATTACCGACGCCAGCTGGATCGAGCAACACTTCGACATCTCCGCAATGGCTGACAATCAGCCAACCGTGTATATCCGCTGGGGCATGGGACCGACAGATGCGCAATGGTACTATTCCGGCTGGAACATCGACGATGTACTGATTACCGGCATTGCGCCCATTACACAGTATACGCTAACGGTCTCATCGGCATCCGGCGGTTCCGTCAGTACGCCCGGGGAAGGCGCGTTTCAGTACGATCAGGGAACCGTTGTCGATGTGAACGCCGTACCCGAGCTGCACTACCACTTTGTGGACTGGACAGGCACCGCTGTGGATGCCGGCAAGGTGGCCAATCCCGCCGCGGCGGTCACAACCGTGACCGTGGACAGCGACTACACCCTTGCCGCCAACTTTGCCATCGACACCTTTACGCTGGATTATGCGGCCGGACCGGGTGGGACGCTGACCGGCGACACTTACCAGGTCGTGGACTTTAACTCCACAGGAACGCCCGTAACCGCGGTGCCGGATACCGGTTACCACTTTGTGGACTGGTCCGACACCTCGACCGACAACCCGCGAACCGATGCGGACGTAACGGCCAACATCAGCGTCACGGCCAACTTTGCTATTGATCAGGTGGCCATCTCCGGATTCATTACCGAGCCCGACCCCAATTATCCGATCGCCGGCGTATCGATTGAAAGCGCCGGCGAGCCGAATGTCATCACCGACCCCAACGGCTACTACGCATTCATTGTCGATTACGGATGGTCCGGTGTCATTGAACCCAACAAGACCGGTTATACCTTTGAGCCCAACAGCATTACCTATGAGAACACCCCCGGTGACCCGAACAGCAACTATACCGCAATTCTGGATACGTTCATCATCTCCGGGTACGCGCTTGATGCCGGCACACTCGATCCGCTGGACGGTGTGCTGCTGTCGCCGGACAACGACGGGGGGCCGTTCACAAGCAAGTACTACGGCGGCGGCGATGTGACGGACGCCAACGGGTTCTACGAAGTGCGGGTCGACTATAGTTTCTCCGGCGACGTCGTGCCCTCGAAGTACGCCTATGCGTTCGAGCCCAACGGCATCACCTATACCCATGTAACAGGTCATATCGCCGAGCCGAATCATTATGCCGGCACCCTGCTGACCTATACCATTACAGGATACATTAAAAACGCCTGCGAAGTACCGATACAGGATGTCCTCGTTCAGGCAAGCAGTGGAGGTACTTCAGATACCACCGACCCGAACGGATACTACGAAGTCTGGGTGGATTACAACTTCTCCGGCACGCTGACGCCGGCAAAACAGAATTACACATTCGACCCCAATACCGCCGCGTATGCCAATGTCCTCAGCGACTGGATGGACGAGAACTATCTCGCCGCAAACATCTATGACCTTGACTGCGACGGCTCGATCGCGATTGGGGACCTGGCGATTCTGACCGGGCACTGGCTCCAAACCGGTCCGGATGTGCCCGGCGATTTCCATAAGGACCCCAATGACATCGTCAACTTCCCGGACTTCGCCGTCTTCGCCGATGTCTGGGGCAACGAGTAGCCGATCATCAGAACATCAGCAGCAGCGCGCGGGACACTTTTTTCTGTTCGCCGCAAATACCTGCGCTCTGCATACGAAAAAATTTTACGTTTTTTTTCTCCTCCTCCCGACAACATTTCCCCTCGCTCCGGACCGCCTTGGGTATTATCAGGCACATCAGTAAAACGCCCGGTTTGGGCGGAGTTACTGAACTCATGGGCGAATGACCAAGAGCCAATCGTTGGTGTCGGGAGCGCTTAAGATAATCTTTTCTGTGCCAGCGATTGTGAATTTATTAGGTTTTAGAAGTTTTTCTGCTCCTTCGCCGGTGCGGGGGTTAAACCAGCCAGAGTTGTATCGCCCCGCAGGCAAAGGAACCTGTATGCTGCCGCCCTGTTTTTCATAGATCAGGTAAATTTCCCCCTCCTTAATAAAGCAGAAGGCATTGTCTGACTCGGTCAGGTCGTCCTGACTGTGCATCTGCCAAAACGGGATGTTCTGCTTCTTGAAGAACTCCAGAGCATAACGGCACTGATCCCAAAACTCATCCCGGCTGCGAAAATCCTGACAGGTCAGATCGCTGTGATCACAACTGTAGCCAAAGTACCATTCACATCCCCAACCACCCGCCATCAGGGTTCCCCACAAGGCATTCATTCGGGCATCGTTATGCGTGGGATCGTCTTTGTCCGGCACCAGTGCCCGGCCCGCATCGCCCGGTTCGTCACAGGCCACCGCCCACGGCTTGCCGGCTTCGGCAGACTTGCGGATCCATTTTAATGCTCTCGGATGGACCTCCCTGAAATCTGTGTGGCCGGTTTGGAGAGAGACACCGGTCAGTTTGGATTTGTCACCGAGCAGGTCGTCAAAGGATTGGCCGTTATGAATTACAATGTGATGGCGATAAGGGTCGTGATCCCAAAAGTATTGAGCCATAGCTTTCCGCTGGGCGGTGCTTTGGAGTTTTTGTTTCTTAGCCCACTTGCCGTTTTCTTCGCCGAGATTCCAGTTCAGCGCAAGGTGGTGACCAAACCGCGCAATGAGCTGGCGATAATAGAGTTTGCGCTCAATGCCCACATCACCATTATCGTGCCAGGTTTCGTTTTCGGACTCCTGCGTCTTAAAATGCAGAAACAAGCCCAAATGCTGGGCGTGTTCAAAGACGATCTCCCATTGGTCCAGCCGGGAAACATCAAAGCGGAACTTTTCATTATAGCCGGTGTAGGGGAACACGTTGCGGTCATCGCCTTCGATGTTGAACGTCAGGAATGAAAACGCATTCAAGTCCTCCGAGTGCAGGTAATTCAGCGCGCCGATCAAGCCCTTTCCTTTGCCGTCCTGCCAGGTTGGGTCACCGGGTCGCCAGTCCTTAACGTGCGCATCCCATGTTTTGATAAGATTATCTTTTTGGCCGTCGGTTTTGAAGTCGCCGTCAAAGTCGGCATAGGCCAGCAGATTCTCCGGTGCGTCGGGGCCCTCTTTGAGGAAATACTCTTTCGTCTCGGCAAACTGCAAATAGTGACCGCCAACATAATCCAGCCGCCCACGCGCACGAAAGTCGGGTAACACTTTGTCACTGGGAGCAATTTTGAATGTACCGGTCGCACCGTCCATGAAACCGGCCGGCTTCCCTGCGCCGGTATTATCGCTAACAGCAATCTTGGTACCTTTTCGGAACGAGGCCGCCCACTGCCATTGCCCTGTCCGATCCGGCGAAAAATGAACGCGCCATTGATTGCCGGAATCGGCTCCGGTATTGGCAGCGTCGCCGTCGGCGGCAAAGTAACCCAGCACAAGATATGATCCGCCCGTGTCCTCATGCATAAAGGTCACATTCAGGCGGTAATCCAGAAACGGATTCGGCGTCGCCGTTTCACTGGTTTCGGGGCCGTCAAAGGTCAGCGTTACCGTATGCCATTTTTTCAGTTCCCCGCTCATCTCGGCCGCGTTGCACCCAGCCGTCAACATTGAGACCAATGCCGCTGCCGTTAATATCAACATACTGTATTTCATAATACCTCATGTGTATAGTTGCTTTGTCGCCGGTTCTGTATGACTTACATAACAAATTGTAGCGGCTTAAGTCACCCAAAGACAAGCAAATTCCTCGGTAACATGAAGGCGAGGAGCATAAAAAAAACGCAATCGCTGAAAAAAAATCCTGTGTCCCTATAATATTTCCCATCCGAACAAAGGGGTTTTGTTTTTATCAGACACTGCCCTTTATTGCTGTGTTTGACTCTATTTTGATTGATTTTTTCGCGTTTTTCGGATATAATACAATTCATAATCATGGCTTTGGGGGCAGTAAAAAAAGTCGTATCGCCGGTGACGAAAACCACGTGATGAAAAACAGTTTCGGTCACCCTTTAAGGATAATTTTTGGCATTCGCTCTTTTATATCTTAGATTCTATTTAGAGAATGAAATGATACGTGCCCGAAGGGGTACAAACAATATCTTTCCTCCTCCTCCAGTGTCGGGCAAAAAGCCAATCTCCGGTTGACGGCCCGACGCGACAGTAATCTCGCATGCGGATGCGAGTTAGAGTAACTCCTTTTCGGCCCATGCCCCAACCCGGCATGGGCTTTTTTTATGGCACTTCCATCAGAGGATTGGTTGAAGTGATTGGCGATTGTGTACCAACTGTCATTCCGAATCCCGATGTGTCGGGATGAGGAATCTATTATCAAGGCAAGTTCCTTATCAGCCCTGCAAGGGCGGTACAATGCTATGGAAGAAATCAGAGTCGCCTCCGGCGGGTGAGTGATCAGGTCCCTGTTATGAGGCCATCCGTCAAGTGGTAATTTGTTTTTTTGTTCTTTTACATTTTAGTTAGCTTTCGCACTTTTGAAAAGTACAAAATCGGCTTTTACGGCACCAAAAAGGGGGTTTTG
>JAOUFG010000120.1 GCA_029858345.1 Phycisphaerae bacterium | reverse complement strand
CGGTTTCAACTCCTTGGATCGCGGCCGACTTTAACCACGCCCCTGAAACGATTTCGAAAGTATCTCGTCGAGTCGGTTACGCTGACATTAATATTCTGTTGGCATGGTTCAACAAGTCTGGTGTTCCAATCGATTGCCAGACAGCTACGCCCGTGAGTCCGTAATATAAGGTTTAATGTGTCTTGAGTCACAAAGAAGCCGGTGAAGATGCCGGCTTCTTCTTTTTTAGGCCATACGGAATTAGAACCGCAGCCAAAAAATGAAACTACGAAAAAAAAATGATGAGACTTGGGGCTTGAGGAGATGGATAAGAACTCAAGAAATGCGGAATTAAGGTTTTAACCATGAAAGGGGAGGGATCCAGGAAGATCCCAGGTGCCAGCGGCCAGATCCCAGAGAACAGTGATTGGCCAATTGCGAAGAAGCTAACACAAACGACGCATGAAACGCTTTGGACGCGAACGATTATTTGACAAGATTATCTGCAGCGAGAATTTATGCCGGTTAATTTCTATCCGCATTTTGACGATAGGATTGGAGTGTGTCTAGTGCCAGTGTATAGTTATCGGACTGATCAGTTCGTGGTTCATAGTTAATAGTTCGTAGAGTATGAAGATTTAAGAATGAAAAAAATAAGCTCAATATCCAATTGCCAGCGCCCAGCTGACAGTGGCCAGAGAACTGGAAATCAATTTTTAAGATTGAGGGCTGGATTTACCTTGGTGGAATTAATCATCGTGGTGGCGATTCTCGGCATCCTCGCGGCGATTGTGCTGCCGGAGTTTCAGGGACATGTTCAACAGGCCAAAGAAGCCGCCGCCAAGGGCAACCTCCGCATGCTCCGCGAAGCCATCGAACGCTATGCCGCCGATCACAACGGAGTCCCCCCAGGTTACAATTTAAATGATACTTCGAATATCTCAAACTCCTATACTATTCTTTTACAACTTGTAATGAAGGTCTCAAATTCGAAAGGAGAGTTGGCCGCGATAGGAACAGAGGGCTACCCGTACGGCCCCTACCTGTTCGAAATACCTCAAAATCCTTTCAATCGCCAAAGCGGTCTTTCACTTATTTCCAATGGGGGAACTTTTCCGATTGAACCCTCCGGAGTCGGGGGATGGTATTATAAACCCCAAGATAAAGAAATCAGACTCAACTGGACGGGTACGGATTCTGAAGGAGTGCCCTACTACAATTATTAATGTAATTGTTGCATTTTTATGCTCGTTCTAATATATTAAAAAACAGCAATAAGGTCTTTTTCTTTTATTAAGGACATTATACATGAGTAATTCTAAGAGTTTTTTCTCGATTCTCGTTCCTGCAGTTACTGTCTTTATCTCCAGCGGGTGTATTATGGTTCTCGAACTGGTTGCAGGCCGATTAGTGGCCAAAGACTTGGGGTCATCCCTTTATACATGGACCTCGATCATCGGGATCGTGCTGGCGGGTATCACTATCGGCAATTATATCGGGGGACGGCTGGCAGACCGATATTCGCCGCGAAAAACACTCGGTACCTTATTCTGCCTGGCCTCGGTTGCCTGCGTAAAAATCATTATTCTGAATAATGTGGTCGGACAATGGGTGTTCCTATGGCAACTGAACTGGCCGGCACGGGTTTTCTCTCATGTCTGCATTGTCTTTTTACTTCCTTCGGCCCTGCTGGGTACCATCAGTCCTGTCGTGGCCAAGATGGCACTGGACCGCGGACTCCCGGCTGGCCGCACCGTGGGCGACATTTATGCCTTCGGGGCCGCCGGCAGCATTGCCGGAACATTTTTAGCCGGTTTTTACCTGATCGCAACGATGGGAACCATCGCTATTGTGTGGACGGTTGCCTGTGCGCTGCTGCTGATCGCCTTCTTGTATTGGCACAAACTGTGGCTGATCTATGTGTGGGCCGTTCTGCTGGCGGTGTTTTTTTTTCTCGGCAACTCTTCTAAAGCCAATGCTGAGACCATCGGTTCGGCACTGGGGCTTCGCACCGAACATGATCCTAAAATCCTGTACGAAGATGAAACCCCTTACTGCTATGTCGCAGTTAAACAAATCTCGGAAGCCCCCGATCGTCGTGTATTTATCCAAGATAAGCTCAAACACAGCGAAATCGACATGACTAACCTTGATAATCTCCGCTATTTTTACACCCTCATTTATGCCAGTATTACCCATGGACTTCGACCTGAGAATCAACCTCTGACTGCAATGGGCATGGGGGGGGGGGGATACGTGTATCCTCAGTACCTGGAAAAAAACTGGCCGGGGAGCCAGATCGATGTGGTCGAGATCGATCCCGGGGTAACAAAAGCCGCCATGCAAGCGTTCGGGTTGAAACCAGACACTTCTATCGACACTTACAACATGGATGCCCGTAATTTTGTTGATGACCTGTTATACCGCATCAAGAACGGAGAAAAGATCGCCTCGTATGACTTCATCTACGAAGATGCCATCAATGACTATTCAGTCCCCTATCAGTTGGTGACCGAGGAATTCAACAACAAGATCGCACAGATCCTCAAACCAAACGGGGTTTACATGGTCAACCTGATCGATGTTTACAACTCCGGGAAATTTCTGGGCAGCATGGCAGAAACCCTAGAGAAGACTTTTCCCCATGTCCATATTTTAAGCGAGGACGCACCCCGCAGTATTCGAAATACCTTTGTAATCGCCGCTTCCTTTGAAGACATCGATATTGAGTCCATCATCGGTTCCTATCAGAAAGGCGCGGATATCTGGCACTTGTCCAAGCAAGAAATCGACGGTCTAAAGGCAAACGCCAACCATATCGTTATGACCGATGACTTTGTGCCGGTCGAGAACATGCTGGCTCCCGTCGTCCGACGAAGTACGGCTGATATACTCTCTTTGAAACACCAGGAAAATGCCGAAGAATTCAGTGCTAATGGAAAGTTTGATGAAAGCATTGCTGAATATAAGAAAATGGTTGAGGTTGAACCAACAATGGCTTTGCTGGCCTATAATGAAATCGCCATCATCATGTTTAAGCAGAATAAATTGCAAGAAGCGGCCAACTATTTCCAAAAGGCCATTGCCTATAACGCGCAGGCCGACTCCAAGGTCAATATCGCCGGGATCCATCTGAACCTGGGATTGATCCTTCAAAAACTCAATCAAAGTAAACAGGCTCAAGAACATTTTCAAGAAGCTATCGGAGGATTCAAGGCGGAACTGGCCAAGGACGAAACATCCTTGAAGAACACCTTACTCATTGCCAATACACTGATGCAGATGGAAGATTTTCAGCAGGCAACTGTCTATTTCCAAAAGGCCGTCAATTTGAACCCTTATGACGCTCAACAGCATATCATGCTGGCACAAGCCTTGGAAAAGCAGGGTTTGTATAACCAAGCCATTTCGGCCATTGAGAAAGCCATTGCTTTTTTCAAATCAAAAAATGGGGAACAGCAGGCCGAACCACTCAAACAGTACCTGGAAATGCTCAAATTTAGAAAGGCACAATCCATACAGAGCAACTAACTGATCATGGCTGTTTCTGGAGGAGAACCGGATCCCTCTGAACCGGTTCCGGTTCATCCGTCAGTACTTTGCGGTCAATCAGAGTCCACCCGTCCCAAATCAGTGCTTCGATCTTGCCCTTTGTGAACACATTAGCCAACCACTCGCCCGCTTCCAAGTCCAGGGTGCCTGAGAGAATGTTTGTCTGATCTCCCTCAAGCGAGTCGGGTCCTACATCCTGATAGAAGTGATCGACCGCCAAAACAACGGTCAACTCACGGGTAGCTGTATCGTAAAAGACCCGCCAAAGTCCGGGTTCAAAGATGCCTTTTCCCTCGTACTTTGGAATCGGGAACTTTTTAACTTTTCCCGGATAAAGCCGCATATTCCCGAGAGGTATTACGGCAGAAACAATCGAACCATCTTTTCTAAACTCGATTTCCCAATTGCCCTTATCTGTTTTCCAAACCCCGGCCGCCTCGGGAGGAAATGTGCCCTCGCCTTCTATAATAACTTCCTGGCCCTTGTAGCCGGATTGACAGCCGGTGAGGGCGAGTAAATGAAGAATGATTATTGTATATTGTATAATACAAATAAATTTCCTACTTTCTCTTTTCGATCTCATTTTGTCAGTCTCCGGTCTTCACAGTCCTCTGTCCTGGGGGATTAACCACAGATTACACTAAGAGTCTATCCTAATAACCGCCCCTATTGCGGCCGGCTGCAAAGCCCGATGCCGGCGTTGTCGGGACAAAATCGTCCTCAACATAGCTTTGGCTACGCCTGCGGCGATTTTGTCCCTGCCGCCTTGGCCTCGGACTTTTCGCTCGGCCTCATCACGTCCCGGTTATATAGGATAGGCTCTAACTGTCACGGACTTATTATAACGATGAAGAACAAAAAATCATTCAGAAAATTCAAAAATCCCGCGAAGATGCGAAAGCCGTC
Organism: Phycisphaerae bacterium; assembly: GCA_029858345.1. Taxonomy (GTDB): domain Bacteria; phylum Planctomycetota; class Phycisphaerae; order Sedimentisphaerales; family Anaerohalosphaeraceae; genus 4572-13. Next base: position 3,343 of record JAOUFG010000120.1, on the reverse strand, counting down.
ATCTTTCTTAAACGGGAGAGTGAAACGGATTCATCTATCCAATGAAATTCTTACGGCGAAACAGGGTTGGGCGTCTGGCAATCGCCCGGCACATCGGGATTATTGAAATACTGCAATAGAATGTTGAGATCGCTGTAGCCAACATAGCGTAAGGATTTTGAAACGTATTCTCGGTCATGGTCAAAATCTGCCGCGATCCATGTATCCGGTAAATCATCCCAATCTGAACCATCCAAATTGGGATTTCCGCTGTAGGATTGGTTAAATCCTGTCAGCAAAACGTTAATATCATTGTAGCCCACACGACGAGACTGCTTAGCTATCACTTCTGTTTGACCATCGGCATCGCCATGACATTGGTAGGGCGTGCACCAGCTTTCTGGACGCCCGACAACGACCCACCGGGTATAATCCGGTCCGGTATAGCATCTGATATCCAGATTCACCTGAATACTTTTAGGACTTCCCTCGGCCTCGGGATCGAATATTTGAAATGCATATGAATAGAGCCCGCCTGAAAGTCCGAAAGCGTTAACACTAAGCGTTAGATCATCACTTTTTCCATAAGCCAAACTGCCACTTACAGGACCGCTGATCAACAACCAAGACGGCATGCCGGAGATGTCGGCCGACCAATTCAGTGTTCCTCCGCCGGGGTTTAAAACCGTAAGGATTTGATCACCGAGATTAAGACCTTCCAGGTTTGTAACGAAATTAAATGTCGTATTCGAAACTTGCAGGATCGGCCCGATCACTTCCAGATTTACTGTTACTGTTTGCGGACTGTTTTCGGCACTCGGATCAACCACTTCGAACGCATACGAATATAAGCCATCATCAAGCGCCGAAATGTCCACAGAAAGTACAATGTCTTCATTCTCATCATGCCCCAAGCTGCCGCTTGTTGAACTGATCATCAGCCATGATGGAACATCAGTTGTATCGATTGTCCAATTGAGTACCCCCCCGCCTGGATTTGAGACGGCCAGAGTTCGATCTCCTGGATTTTCACCGCCTTCGTAGGCAGTAACATTGAAATCTGTGTTCGAAGCTTCAACGATCGGCCCGATCACTTCCAGATCCACCGTGATCATCTGAGGGCTGTTCAGGGCATTCGGATCTGCCACTTCAAATACATAAGAATACAATCCGACAGAAAGACCCGTTATATCCACTGACACTGCAACAACATCATTTTGATCATAGGCAAAGATGTCGGTGAGATATCGAAAACTGGCTCAAGCATTGGCGTAAATTCAATTATCGCAATAGAAAGGACTGCCGGCGTCTCATAACTGACGGAGTAGTCCCACAAGTCCAGAATCAGTGAACCACCAGCCAACCCAGCCGTGTAGGTGGCAATGACCCAGTCACCCGCCTGCACGCCACTGCCCTGAAGATCATCGACGATAAAGTCAAAGCCGCCGTATGAGGGGAAAATGTCGTATGATCCTAAATTACCGGCAGCGTCTAAAACCTGTACATTATCCGGAATACCAATTGCGGCGAAGTTGGTATCATACAGACCGACAACATATGATTCACCTGCTCCTCCACTGATAATGACATCGAATTGTGTACCTTCCATAGCGGTTGCCGGAGCGTCAATCGTCAACGCCGCATGTATTACCGAAACAAGACCCAATACAAAAGATAACATGAATAGCTTTTTCATTTTCACTTTCTTTCGTCCTTCATGGAACTTTCTGTTTTAAAAGTCATATAAGACCATAATCACTTTTACGGCGAAACAGGGTTGGGCGTCTGGCAATCGCCCGGTACATCGGGATTATTGAAATACTGCAGCAGGACATTGATCTCCCCATAGCCGACGTAACGTAAAGATTTTGAAACGTGTTCGCTGTCATGATCAAAGTCTGCCGCGATCCATGTATCCGGCAAATCATCCCAATCTGAACCATCCAAATTGGGATTTCCGCTGTAAGGCTGATTAAACCCAGCCAGCAGGATATTGATATCATGGTAGCCAACACGTCGGGATTGTTTCGCAATTATTTCAGTGTCTCCGTCCGCATCACCATGACATTGATACGGCGTGCACCAACTCTCAGGCATCCCAAGAAGCAGCCATATGGTATAATCCGGGCCTGTGTAGCAATGGGTGGAATCTGAAAAACTGGCTTCGGGCGTATTGCCGTAGGCACCGGCGTTGATCCGGCCGGCGGTCGCCGGGGGTTCGTTGGAATAATCATCGTTTGGGTCGCCGAAGTCGATGCCGGGGCTGGTGACATCGTCGGTTACCCAGGTTTGGGTAACCGGATCCCAGCGACCGTATTCAGACTTTAAGTGAAAATCACCATTGTTCGGATCGGCAAATAACGGATCGGCAATGATTGAATTTTCACTGTTTGCCCAATCAAAGTCTAAGATGCTGAAATCCACACTGGTAACCACAGGACCACATTTGGCGATAACTTGTTCATGGAAGTTATTTGTCAATGGTTCATCTGTTGCGATATTATCTTTGAGTATACAATTGGTAAAGCTGATTTCATTAAAATGGGTTCCCTGGATTGAGGACACGCCGCCGTAGGCGGCAGCGTTACCATAAAAAGTTGAATTCTTAATCTTTAAGACAGGCCAATCATCACAGAGACCGGCAAAGTAAATTGCACCGCCGGCACCTTCTGTTGAATTGCCAAAGAAAATACAGTTCCTGATAGACGGCGTTGAGGCATAACACACAACAGCACCACCGCCGCCGCCGCCTGCTGTTGGACCCGATGCGGGAACGAAACCTCCGGTGACCGTAAATCCTTCGACAACAGAAGCTGATGTTTCCATTGATTCGAAAATAAAACCGCGGTGAAACGTCACTTCATCGGAGGCGTCGATGATGCAGTTGGTCGGGCCGTTTTGGCTTTTGACGGTAATGGCCTTGCCGAGAAAGTTAATATCCCGGTTGCCGTCGCCGGTGTACACGCCATCAGCCACCAGAACGGTATCTCCATTGACCGCATTGTTAATGGCGGTCTGGATTGTGGGGTAGTCGCCGGTGCCGTCGGCATTAACGGTGATCGTGGCGGCGAATAAACCTGCGCTGATTAGCAGTATCATCAGAATTGTCAACTGTCTCATGTCTACTCCTTTTCTATCTTCGATAAATTGTAAGATTTTAGCGGTGTGAAGCAAATTTTTTAAGATTCTTTGAAAAATCCATATTTTAGACTTGCGCCATCGGGTATTTTGTGTATTGTTTCGTGGTATGAATCGAAACACGGCACAATTTGTACCTGACGGCTTGCCGCTTGGCCCCGGTCTGACCCAACAACAGGCCGAAGCGATTTACGCGCAAGGCAAAGAGGCGGTTGTCTTTGCTTTG
>JAOUFG010000023.1 GCA_029858345.1 Phycisphaerae bacterium | reverse complement strand
CACCGGGTCCAAGCATTGCGATAGTCTCCACTATAGAATTCTATTTCCATAGTGGAATATCGGCATGCTGACTCAAAATAGATCAAAATTACTCTGTTTTGTTGCTACAGTCTCACAAATTAACACTAATTTACACAAAATAAAAAATGAAAGCAGTCGTGAATAAAACAAAAGACATTGAAGCGTTCATAAATGAAAGCCCTGAACTGGCTGAGGCGAGAGAAAACGGCGTCGACCTGTAGGCACTGTGGCACAATCTGAATCGAACACCCGCTGAGCGAATGCGGCGTCATGACATCGCACTGGAGATGCGGCGAAAATTACAGAAAGCGAAGAAACTATGAGTGAGACATACCTTGATTTATTAGCTCGCCTTGTCAAACATAAAGTTCGTTTTGTACTGATTGGGGAATATGCATGCATTGTTCACGGAGGAACACTTAACACCGTTGATCTCGACGTGTGCTGTGATTTCAGCCCGGATAATCTTCTCCGCCTGCAACAGGCCATCGCTGACCTGCACCCTGTTCATCGGATGACCCCTAAACGTCCGCCGCTGTCTTTAACCGAAGAAAATTGTCAGCACCTTAATAATTTGTATCTGGATACGGATCTAGGGCAGTTGGATTGTATCAGTTCCGTACAGGGATTGGGTGATTTTGATCAAGTTAATGAACTTTGCGAAACGATCGAAGTAGAACAAGTACAACTGAAAGTACTCAATCGAGATGCGCTCATTGAATCCAAAAAAGCAATGAATCGCCCCCGAGATCGTGAAGCCGTGCGTGAACTGGAAGCAATCAAAAAAATGACTCCGCAATAAAAATGCTTTCAACCCAACAGATAACTCAATTTCAAAAGAACCTGACAAATCTTCCATTGATTTCGCTGCTGATTGCGAACGCCCTGCCGATCGTCGGGGTGTTGTGTTTCGGCTGGGATGCGTTTGCCATTGTGCTGCTGTACTGGACAGAGAATATTGTGCTGGGGTTTTACAATGTTCTCAAGATGGTGTTTGTGAAGATGCCCATTCCGGCGGCAAACATAGGAAAGCTTTTTATGATCCCTTTTTTCATTATCCATTACGGGGGTTTTACGGCGGTGCATGGGATGTTTGTGTTGTCGTTTTTTACCGGGAATGCCGAGGGCCCCAGCCCGTTTTCACCTGGGAATACCTGGCCGTGCTTTCTGGTGTTCGTGCAACTGCTTTTTAATGTGATTCGGGTGGCACTGTCCATGCTGCCGCCGAATATGTTGTTTGCCGTGGCGGGATTGTTTGTCAGCCACGGTGTTTCTTTCGGCTACAACTATTTCTACAAAGGCGAGCGAAGGCGAACCAATCTTGGCAAGCTGATGAGCCAACCGTATGGGCGGATCGTCGTTCTGCATATCGCCATCCTGTTCGGGGGTTTTTTAACAATGGCCATGGGCTCACCGGTCGGGGTGCTGCTGATTCTGGTGTTGCTCAAAACAGTCATCGATGTTAAACTGCACCTGCGTGAACGACAAAAAAACAAAACGTCCACGGATTTCACAGATTAACACAGATTTTTTATAAATAATAATCAGTGAAATCGGTGTAATCTGTGGACTATTATTTATGTTACTGTCATGGATAAATCTTCAAAACCTGAATTGTTAGCTCCGGCGGGGACGCTGAAGAAGCTGAAATGGGCTGTAGCGTACGGCGCGAACGCGGTATATTTCGGCGCCGAGTTCGGCTCACTTCGGAGCTTTGCGGGCAATTTTACATTGGATGATGCTCAAGCCGGACTGGATTATCTGCACCAACATAGGAAAAAGGGATATGTCACGCTGAACATTTATCCATTCAGTGATGAATACGAAAAACTGACCACGCTGGCTCAGCAGTTGGACGAAATGGGGGCGGATGCGTTTATTATCTCAGACATGGGTGTTCTGTCGGAGTTAAAAAAGCTCAATCTAAAAGCCGCCCTGCACATCAGCACGCAGGCCAACACAACCAGTTGGCAGACGGTGCTGGCATATAAAGACTTGGGGGCAAAGCGAGTGAATCTTGCGCGGGAACTTTCGCTGGAGCAGATTCAGGATATTCAGCAAAATATCAGCGACCAGATCGAAACGGAGGTCTTTGTTCACGGGGCGGTGTGTTTCAGCTATTCCGGCCGCTGTGCGATCAGCGACTACCTGACCGGATTCCGCGCCAACCGCGGCGAGTGCAAGCACCCCTGCCGCTGGCAATATTCGCTCGTGGAAGAAAAACGTCCCGGCGAGTATATGCCTGTCTATGAGGACGAACGGGGCCTGTATTTCTTTAACAGCAAAGAATTGGCCCTGTTTGAATATTTGCCCCAACTGGCCGCGGCGGGTGTGAATTCCTTCAAGATCGAAGGCCGGATGAAGACCGTCCACTATCTCGCAACAGTCATATCCTTTTATCGACAGGTCATCGACGGCAGGCAATTTACCCAGGAAGAAGGACTGAAATTACTAAGCCGGATTCCCAACCGGGGTTATTCGACCGGTTTTGTCAAAGGTACCGTCCAACCGGACGATTACTCCGTGGGCAAGAGCCTGTCCGGGGCCGAATCGGTCTTTGTGGGTAATGTGGTCGACTGTAACGGTGGGGTCTCGACCATCGAGGTCCGCAACAAAATCCACGCCGGCGATACGCTGGAAATCCTCAAACCGGACAGCAGTTTATCTGAAATCACCCTGCCCGACCCGTTGACCGATTCCAAAGGCCACTATCTCGAATTTGCCAACAACAGCCAGTATATCGTGCTGGGCGAAACCCTCCCGGAATACACGATTCTGAGAAGGGTTCATTAAACACCCAAATCCAGCATTACCAGCATTACATGCTGAGCATTTCACTACTTTTTCAAGTACGGCCCCATCAGCCCGGGTTTGAGGAACAGGTAGTAAAGTTTGCCCTCTTCATAGACCTGCCCGGCCATTTGTCCGGCGGTGTCGCCGACGCCCATATAGACATCGCAGCGGCCGGGCGCCCGAATCGCCCCGCCGGCATCCTGATCCAGGGCAAAGCCGGTATAGGCGGATTTTCTGACCGCCCCCCCGATCGACCGGGGCAACCTTGTTTTGACCACGGCCAGCGAGGCACGCGGGTAGATGGACTTATCCGTGGCGATGGACCGCAGGGCAATGACCGGTTCGTTCAGGCAGCCGCGCGGATTGCCGGTGTCGGTGCGGAAAAAGACATAACGCGGGTTTTGGTACACGTATTTGTCCACCTGCTGCGGGTGGGCCTTGAAATAGTCGATCATGGCCTTCAAGCTCAGTCCCGACGCCGGAACAATGCCATCGGCGATCATCTGGCTCCCCACGCTTTTGTATTCATGGCCGTTGTTGGCGGCATAACCGAGTGTGACCTGTTTGCCGTCCGGGGTGCGGATAATCGCGGACCCCTGAACCTGGGCGATATACACCTCGAACGGGTCGGTAAACCATGCGATCTCCTGTCCCTTGAGCATCCCGGACTGCTCGATCTCTTTACGGGCCGGATAGGGTTTGACGGAGCCATCGGCCAATTTTTGGCCCAAAATCTCGCCTTTATCGTTCTTGACCAAGTCGGCGGGCTGTTTATAGAGGGGATATTTGTATTTTTCAGACGGTTGAAGCGACCCGTCGAAGATGGGCGTATAGTAGCCGGTAAACAGGACGGTCCCCCTGTCATCACAGCCGACGGACTGGTAGAACTCGAAGCGGTTCCGGATCTCGGTATTCAGGGCCTTGCCGTAAAGCCCGGAATCCAGCAGCTCGGCCATGGCCTTTAAGCTTGCCACGGTGCGCTCATGGGTGATGTCGGCCATGGGGAAAAACTGCCTGCTGGACGGCTTGGACATGTAGCTGAGGGAGTTGAAGACGCCCTCCCGCAGATCCTTGACTTCATAGCAGGCGAAGGTCAGGTCCGGGTACATGGACGGATCGGTGATCTTCCGCAAGGCGTAAGCGCCCGGCGGCAAGGGCTTGTCGTATTGGGGGGCTTCAATTTCCTGAGCGGTTTTACAGCCGACAAAAAGCAGACCTGTTAATAAGACCAATACAAAGAGAATTTTTGGTTTCATCGTAACATCCTGTCAAAAAGGAAAATCCTGTTTCTTTTTAAACCAACGGCGGAAAAAAGCTAAAATGCATTATGGACATTTGGGGCAGTCTGTCAACTATATTAGACATCGTACCAAACCCGTCTCTTTCTTTAATTAAAGGGGATCGAAGAAAACCATTGACTTTTTTACCGGAATGCGGAAAATACGGGGGTAATGGCATATATAAAAACCACTTTTTCAGGGAGCAAATTATGAAAACATTACTGGTTGTCATGGCATGTGCGGTTATGATTTCACTTCTGGGATGCAGCACCGCGGAAAGCTACTATCAAAAAGGGTATGATTTTTCGCAGGTCGATAAGGTCGCCGTCGTCGATGTGATTGGCCCGGTGGGCGGCGAGGCCGCCAAGAATCAGATTGCGGACTTTTTTGTGATGGAACTGCTGAAAAAGGGGTATACGCCCATTGAACGCTCACAGGTTCAGATTCTGCTGAACGAACAGAAATTTCAGGCCTCCGATATCACCAGCAAGGACAGTGTCGCGCGTGCCGGTGAGATCCTGAATGTGCCGGTGGTTCTTTTTGTCAACATCCCCAAGTTCAAGGAATCTTTTTCACTGACCGCCAAAATGGTGGATGTTGAAAACGGCAGTATTCTGTGGATTGGTTCCGGCGAGGGTACGACCGGCAAGACACTGGGAACGATCGCAGGTGCGGCCGCGGGTGCGGTTATCGGGGTCGCCACAACCGGCAAAGATGATCAGGTCCTCGGCGGAATTGCCGGGGGGGTGTTGGGCGGTGCGGCGGGAAATCTGCTGACGCCGAGCCAGGAAAAGGCCGTGCGTAAAGTTACGACGAAAATCTGTAATACCCTGCCGGAACGTTGAAATACCCTTCAGGGTAGTAAATTCCCGCGAGTCAATTCGTAACTTGCGGCCGCAGGTGATCCCGGATCAAGTCCGGGATAAACTCCGCCGCACAGAAACGGGGATTTAAAACTGTTAGGAGTATGATTTGATTCTGAATGAATTGCGGTATCTCGAAAACACTGTAACCAAAGGAACTTATGAACACTAAAACTGTAAAAATCGGCCTCGTCGGGTACGGAACCGTCGGCACAGGCGTGGCCAAAATCCTGTTCGATAATGCGGACGCGATTACCAAGCGTACGGGCCTGAAACTGGAGTTGGCTTGTGTCGTGGACAAAGATATTACTTCGCCGCGGAAATACCAGCTTCCGGAAGGGATGTTAACCGATGAACTGGGAGTTCTGCTGGAAGATGCGTCAATTAATATCGCATTGGAACTGGTCGGGGGAACCACGTTCGCCAAAGACCTGCACCTCAAACTGCTTCGGTCCGGCAAGCATGTGGTTACAGCCAACAAGGCACTGCTGGCTGAGCACGGCCCGGAACTTTTCCGTGAGGCCCTGGATGCCGGCCGGTGTATTGCGTTTGAAGCAAGCTGCTGCGGGGGCATTCCGATTGTAGCCGCATTACAGACGGGTCTGGCGGCCAATCAGATCCAGGCCCTTTACGGAATTTTTAACGGAACCTGTAATTATATCCTGACCCACATGACCCAGCACGGGGCGGCGTTTTCCGACGTGCTTAAGGAAGCGCAGGATAAGGGATTTGCCGAAGCGGATCCTACGCTGGACATCAATGGTATGGATACGGCCCATAAACTGGCGATCCTGGCGGGGCTGGCGTTTAACTGTAAAATCGGAATGAAGGATATTTGCGTTGAAGGAATTGAAAATGTCGATATCGCGGACGTTCGCAATGCGCTGGAAATGGGGTATATTCTGAAATTGCTGGCCATTGGAGAAAAAGACGCCGATGGTCGGATTTCGCTGCGTGTGCACCCGGCGTTCATTTCGGAACACACCCCGCTGGCCCGTGTGGACGGCCCGTTTAACGCAGTCAGTGTGTTCGGGAACGCGGTCGGGAATGTTATGCTTTATGGCCGCGGAGCCGGGATGATGGCGACGGCCAGCGCGGTTGTCGCTGATATTATCGATATTGCCATGGGCAACAGTCAGCCCCTGTTTGAGAACCTGGTGATGGCCCATGAAGTCAAACGGTCCGCAATGTTCAAGCCCATGGATGAACTGACCAGCCGGTTTTACATTCGGATTATGGCCAAGGATGAACCGGGCGTGTTTGCCAAGTACAGCTATGTGCTGGGAGAACACAAAATCAGCATCAGCGGCGCGATTCAGCATGAATGGACGGGGCCGGACAACACGGTGCCGGTTGTTATCACAACGCATCCCACCCAGCAGAAAAATATCACCGCTGCCCTGTTGGAACTGGAGCAGTTGGATGTTATCAGCGGCAAACCGGTTTGTATTCGAATCGTTGATATTCCGGAGGATAAATAAGCATGAGCACCAAGTATGTTATTATTGTGCCGGACGGAGCGGCGGATAACCCCCAGGAGTGTTTCGGCGGAAAGACCGTTATTGAAGCAGCCGCGACACCGAATATGGATAAAATCGCGATGGAGGGTCGGCAAGGCATCTGCCATACGGTTCCCGCTCACATGACGCCCGGCAGCGACGTGGCGATGATGAGTTTGCTGGGATACGATCCGCGAGCGTCTTATACCGGGCGTGCCCCGATCGAAGCAGTTGCCCAGGATATTTCGCTGGAACCGGACGATTGGGTCTTCCGGTGCAATCTTGTCACCACCGCCAATGAGCACATGGTGGATCACAGCGCCGGTCATATCTCGACCAAAGAGGCCTGCGCCTTGATTGAAGAACTGGCCGGGGTGCCGACCTTAGAGAATATTGACTTTTATACCGGCGTGAGCTATCGGCATCTGGCCGTCATGCATGGGATGGACTTTTCAAAAGTTACAACCCAACCGCCGCATGATTTTATCGGGGAAAAGATTTCAAAGCTATTGCCCAAAGGCAAAAACGCCGACTTCCTGAACACCATTATCGCTCAATCGGCGCAACTGTTTGAAAACCATCCGATCAACAAGGTCCGAAAGGACCTCGGCGAAAACCCGGTCTCTTCGGTCTGGTTCTGGGGGCAGGGCCAGAAAGCAAACATGGAGAAATTCGAAAAGAAATACGGCCTCAAAGGAGCCGCGATTACGGCCGTTGACTTGGTTCGGGGTTTGGCGAAACTGGTCGGATTTGATCTGATTTCGGTTCCGGGCGCCACCGGGTATCTGGATACCAATTTTGCCGGCAAAGGCGAAGCGGCCATTGAGGCACTTGACAAATATGACTTCGTTCTAGTGCACATTGAAGCTCCTGACGAGGCCGGGCACGGAGGCAATCCCAACCAGAAGCGCCAAGCCATCGAACACATCGACAAATTTATTGTCGGCCCTGTCTATGAAGCAATTCAAACATACGACTCATATCGGATTTTGGTGATGCCGGACCACCCGACCCCGGTCGAAGAACGCTGTCATATAGGCGAACCGGTACCGTTTGCGATGGCCGGACACGGGATCAAGGGTGTTCTGAGCAAGCCATACTGCGAACGAAACAGTTTTGAGTCCGGCTTCGAGGTTCGCAACGGGCCGGATTTGATGGAGTATTTTATTAAACTGTGAACACAGCCGGGTCCTTAATTGTATACATTTGAGGTATAGTATTGGACCTCATTTAATAAAGTTGACCCTGAACCTTGGACGATGCGTATATAGTTGAGGATGTAGAATAATGAGTATACCAAATTCCATGGTTGTGTTTTTATTGTTCTGGCTTAATGTGCTTGCCTGCGCGGACACATTCAGGCAGAAAGCAGGCGACGGAGCCGTTTATACGGGTTATGCGACTCAGGAAGCCAGGAACGGTCGTCATACGGTATTCACACAAGAAAAAGGGCCTCTGGAACTGAATCTTTCCGCATACACTGTTGAGGTCAATGCGAAGGGACGAAATCCTCATGTGGCTGCGCTTGCCATTAATGACATTATCCGGTATGACTATCAGGCCGCGGCTTTTGAGCAGGCAATCATTGAAGAAGCCGACAAAGGGCCTCTCTTCATTCTCATTGAGTTAGATACGCCGGGAGGACGTGTTGACCTGGCCAGGCGCATCTGTGCGGCCATCATCGGAATTGAGAATTGTCAGACGGTAGCTTTCGTCAAAGGCGGCAAAAACGGGGGCGCATATTCGGCGGGTGCCGCAATCGCCATGGCCTGCGACCGTCTTTATATGGTTCCGGGAACCAGTATCGGGGCCGCAACTATGATGGCTTCAACGGAAACGGGTGTGATCGATATGAAGGAGGCCTACGGCGATACGATCGGCGAGAAATTTGACTCCGCGTGGCGTAATTATTTGGCCTCTCTGGCCCAGGAAAACAACCGTTCCGGAGCATTGGCCAAAGCGATGGCAGATAAAGATATTGTTGTGGTCGAGGTCAAGCGCAACGGCCAATCTGTTTTTATTGAACAAAGCCAGCAATATCCCAACGACCAGTATGTCCATACCGTTTGTCCCAAAGGCAAACTTCTCACAATGCCTGCAAACGAGGCTGTTTCATGCCAGTTCGCAAACGGTTTGGCGAGTTCGCGCGGTGAGCTTTTGGTGAATCTGGGGTATCCTGACGCTGCTGTCATCGACAGCCAAACGCTTCTGGATTCCGAGAAAGAATTCGACAAGGTGATTCGCAAGTTTAATCAGCTCAATGATGATTTGGATCTGAAGTTTAAGGAAATCATGGCCAAAAGCCAGCGGCGATCCCTCACACGGAACCAGGCAATCAAAGATTTGGGCAGGCTGGTTAAAAGTTCTGAGTATTTACTGAAGCTGAAACAAAATTATCCGGATATCCCCGTTTCAGAAGAGAGCATCATCCAACTGGTGAATTCAGTAAAGGCCGAATACCGCTCCATTAAAGCGATGCGTTGAAATCATTAAACTTTTATCAGGAGAATCCTATGAAGATATCGAAGAAAACAGCCGGTTTTATTTTTCTGTGTATCCTTGTTTCAACAGTCACGGCCGATACCTTTAAGCACAAAGAAAGCGGCGAAAGCTTTTCGGGGTTTGTTACCCAAAAGACCGCCGGCAACCAAACCCTTGTTTATAACGACGATGAAAGCAAAATGATGCCTGCGGTCCTGAGCGACTACGAGATTGTATACAACGTCAAGGGACGGAGAGGCGGGGTTTCGCTGCTGGAACTGACAAGCCCGGAGATTTTTCTGTCGGATGCTGTTTCCAAAAAGGTCGCGGCGGCCATTATCGAGACCTCGAATAAAGGCCCCATCGCGATTATCGTTCAAATTGACAGCCCGGGCGGCCGCGGCGACTATATGAAAACTGTGACCGATGCGATCCTGCAAACAAAAAATTGTCCGGTCGTCTCTTATATTTCGGGCGGATCTTCCGGCGGTGCTTATTCTGTCGCGGCCATTGTTGCGCTGAGTTGCGAAAAGGTCTACATCAATCCCATGGCCGGGATCGGGGCGGTCGGTTCGATTTCCGGCGGCTATCTCAGTAAGGAAAGTTATGCCGACTATCTTCAGATATACAGCTCCGACGCATTGCTGACTTACAGTTCCTTCGTGAACGGAATCGCCAATTCCAAAACGTATTCCGGATTGCTTCTGCGGGGGTTTATCGACAAACGCCTGTCGATCATTGAGGTTGCCAATATTGACGGAAGCCGGGAATTTACTCAAAAAGACAATCGGCAGCCCACACAGACACTGATTCGCACGCTCGCGGAAGGAATGGCAACATCCCAGAGCGCATCCGGAATTGCTCCTGAAAATGTTGTCGGCAAGGTCCTGAATCTGACCGCCAAAGATGCCGTTGAATTCAAGCTGGCAAACGGTTATGCCGGGTCGGTAGCCGAGATACTGGCCGAGATGCAGGTCGCCAACGCGAAGATAACGCCAATTGGCGGGATTCAGGACGTTGTGAAAAAATATGTTGCTGCCAAACGCAAGATTGCCGACGGTCTGGGTCGGATTGATTTATATGTAAACAATATCGATTCCCTGAGTGAACAGTTCGCCGCCATCGATAAACAATTGCGATTAAGCACCCAAACCCGAGAATACAGCCAAGGGACAACCGGATACAGTTCCAGCCGAATGCGGGAAGGATTTCCTTCGAATTACAATTATTATTACGGCACCGACACAGGCAGGGTTGGCAGAACAGACAGGAATTACCAGAGAGACCGAAATCGTTTACCCGAAGCGCAGACGGTTATTACCGAAGAGCCCCTAGTCAATATCCAGGTTATCTATAATCAACTGACACTCTCGCTGCGGACTCTTATCAACGAATACAGGGGCGTTCTGAATCTTGTGAAACGATACCCGGGCGGTTTGCCGCCGGAAATGACTCAGCAAATGCTTCAAGACAATATGAAATCAGCGTCAAATGAACTGGATAAATTGTCTCTGTATAGACCGGTTTATCCGAATCAGGGGCAATCCCAATTCCCCCAAAGATCCAGCAGAAACCGTACTCGGTGATGTATTGAGTTCACATTGACGAGAGCCTGTGGTCCATATATAGTGGTTTAGGGCCTATTTTTAATACTTTTTTTACGCTATATAGAATATTCTTGACGTTGTCGCTATTTTTGCCTATTTTACTACCATATCCTTATTTGCAAGCGTCTCCTTTGATGGGTGGAGGCGAGATTTTAAACTGAGCAAGGAGAGAATATATAATGAAAAGAATCCCTGACTTTTTATATTTTCTATTATTACTGTCGGCAATGTTCTTTGGGGGTTGTGCTCAACCGCAACAACAAATTGAGCCGAACGCTCCTAACCCGCGAGATACCATTGGCTCCATCAGCCGCTATATTTCAACGGAAACAACCCCTGTACGCAGCATTGGGATTGTTGCCGGACTGGCGGGGACCGGTTCTTCTGAGTGCCCTCCCGCTGTACGCCAGGAACTTGAAAAATATATCCAACAGCAGGTCCAGGTTGGCACAGTCAATCCCCGTGCGGTCATCAACAGTCTGGATACAGCCGTTGTTGAAATTTCGGGAGTCATCCCGGCATTATCAATGACCGGAGATACCTTTGATTTGGCTTTGAAGCCGCTTTCGAGCACGCAAACCACATCGCTTGACGGCGGCTATCTTTATACCGCGGATTTGAAAGAACAAAGCCGCCTTACGAATGTCGAACAGTACACCCTGTTCACCAAAACTCTGGCAACAGCCGAGGGGCCGGTTTATTCCTGCAAAGCAAATGAGGTATCGCAGCGAAAATGGTTTGTTCTGGGAGGCGGAAGAGTCAAGCAGGACAGTTCTGTGAAGCTTATTCTCAATACGCCCGATTTTATCACAGCCAACGCGGTTCGCAACCGGATTAATGAACGTCTTGGCCCCAAAACCGCCGTCGCATTGTCAACAGCGGAGATTTCCTTAGCGATTCCTGCTCAGTATCTTGACCAGAGACAAATATTTTTGAAACTTGTCGAGTCCCTTATTTTGACGGAAAATCCCGCAATACAGAACGAATACGCCCAAACGCTTATCCAAAAAATTATCTCGAAAAGCGGTGACATCGAAGACGCGGAAATTGCATTGGAAGGCATAGGCCGACCTGCCTTGGACGTCATTGCTCCCCTCCTCGAACATCCCGACCCGGTTGTTCGATTTTTTGCGGCCAAGTGCATGCTGAATATCGGCGACAGCCGTGGGCTTTTCGTTCTCAGATCCGTTTCTGCAGATGAACAAAGCCCCTATCGTATTGAAGCCATCCGCGTGATTGGGCGAAGTGCCAAACGGCGAGACGCCCTGCCGATTCTGACAAACGCCTTAAATGATTCTCGGATTCAGGTGCGTCTGGAGGCGTACGAGATGCTGGTCTATCTGAACAGTCCTGTCATTTCCAGAAGAACTGTAGCCGACGGCGCCTTTATTATTGATAACGTTGTTTGTTCAGGGCCCCAAATGGTCTATGTTTTCCGACAGGATTTTCCGAAAATTGTGCTTTTCGGGTCCCCTATTTATTGCAGCAAAAACCTCTTCATCCAGTCCCGCGACCAATCCCTTACGATCAATTCGGTGCCGGGCGCCAAGTATATTTCGGTCTCCCGGAAACACCCTAACCGGCCCCGTGTGCTGGGTCCGCTGCTGTGCAATTATGAACTGAGCAGTCTGATCCGAACACTGGGCGAGTTGTCTGATGTCAAACAGAGTGCGGCGGCTCAGCCGGGACTGGCGGTTCCGTATAGTGAAATTATTGATATTTTGGAAATCATGAGCACTCAGAACGCCATTCCGGCACAATTTTTTGCAGGACCTGAGCCGATAATAGAACCGGTTTTACAGGAATTACCGTCAAATTGACGATAGTATCCTATAATGGAAGAGGGATTTTTCTTAACTAAAGGTTTTTATGAAGCTTGAAAAAATCGTTATCAATGGATTCAAAAGTTTTGCTGATAAGACGGAACTGAAAATCAGCCATCCGATCACCGCGATCGTCGGTCCTAACGGGTGCGGCAAAAGCAATGTTGTGGATGCCCTGAAGTGGGTTCTTGGAAACCAAAGTCCCAAAAGTCTCCGAAGCGGACAAATGGCGGATGTGATTTTCAGCGGGTCCAGCAGCCGTAAACCCAGCGGGATGGCCGAGGTCAGTCTGTATTTCTCCGATGTTCGAGGGCTGGGGCTGGAACAGGACGACCTTCAGATTTCGCGACGGCTGTTCCGCAGCGGTGACAGTGAGTATCTTCTCAATAATAAATCCTGCCGGCTGAAGGATATCCGTGAACTGTTTATGGATACCGGCATCGGGGTCAGCGCCTATTCGATTATCGAACAGGGGCAGATTGATCAATTGCTGAAAGCCACGACACAGGACCGCCGAATCATTTTTGAAGAAGCCGCCGGAATCAGCAAGTACAAGGCCCATAAAAAACAAGCGCTTCGCAAACTGGAGCGAACCGAGCAAAATCTGCTTCGATTGGCGGATATTGTCAATGAGGTGCAGAAACAGCTTCGCAGCATCAAACTTCAGGCAGGCAAAGCACGCAATTATCTGGAATACAGCGAACGGCTCAAGGAACTTCGCGTCAATTATTCACTGGCAGAGTATGACCGGATTATTACCCAGCGAGATGAAAAACGGGCCTTGCTGGCCAAGCAAAAAGACCTGTTCAGTGAAACGGTGGCCAATGTGGCCCGTTGCGATACCGCCCTTTCGGAGATGTCCGAGGACATCCTGAAAACGGACAGCCAGATCAGCCATTGGGACGGCATCCTGATTTCCTCGCGGAGCCAGATTGAACAGCAGCATGACCGCCTTGGTTTTCTGAACCATCGCATTCAGGAACTGCAGGAACGAAAACAAAATGCCGCCGCGCAAATCGAAAAACTGACGGAACAAACGCGGCAGCTTTCAGCTCAGTTAGCTTCATGCCAGAGCAATCTCGAAGAGGTTCAGCATCTTTCCGAGACAACCGCAACCGAGCTTCAATCATCGGAAGCGGCCATCTCTCATATTAACCGCTCGTGTACGGAACTTCAGGCCCAGCTGGAAGATGAAAAATCCGGGATTATTGATATTGTTCGCCGGACAGCTCAATTGCATAATGAAATCGAAAGTTTAAGCAGTTATCGGGACAGTCTTTCGGGCCGGAAAACGCGATTGTCGGGCAAGGCCGAAGAAACACAAAACCGTCTTTCTCAGTGGCTGACCGAAAAGGCCCAGCAACAAACGAAACTCGAAGACATCCATTCGGTGCTTTCGGATTTACAAAACAGTCTGAACGCCAAACGGGACGAAATGGAGTCGGTCGGAGATGAACGCGGACGGCTGCTGGAACAGAACGCCTCTTCCAAAGAGCGCCGCAGCGCCATTTCCAGCGAATTGAACGTTCTGAACGACATGGAAGCGCGTCGCCAGGGTTTGAACAAGACCATCATTGAAATATTAAGCAATGAGTCGGAAAAACGCGATTACGTTGAGGGCGTCGTAGCCGATGTCATTATCGCGGCCCCTGAATATGCACAGGCCGCGGAAGCCGCCCTGGAAGGTCTGGCCGATGCGCTGCTGATTAACAGCACCGGCGCGTTTCTGAACGACGCGGCGTTGAAGAAGAAGCTGGATGGCCGGATTCGCGTGGTGTGCATGGACCGGATCCGTCCGTTCTGTGACACCTTCGATTTTTCGGGCCACTCCGGTGTTCTCGGACGATTGGTGGAATACCTCCGTTACGAAAGCCGTTTTGCTCCTCTTGCCTGGAGCATGCTCGGTGATGTGATTCTTGTTGACAGTATTGAGAACGCCATTTCACTATCCTCGAAATGCGGCGGCCGTTACCGGTATGTTACGCTGACAGGGCAGATTCTGTCCGCCGGAGAGATTCTCAGTGTGGGGCCGGTGGGCAAAAAAACCGGTTTGATCTCGCGAAAAAGCCGGATTCAGCAATTACAGTCCGAATTAGAACACCTTCAGCAGGATATTTATGAACGGGACACCCGTCTCGAAGAAACAGAACATAAGAATGAACATCTGGCGCATCTCTGCAAAGAGCTTCGCACGAGCATTTATGAAGCCAATACAGAAAAAGTGGATGCCGAATCCAGACTGAAAATACTGGATGATAATATTTGCCGGATCAAAGAAGAACAGCCCGTAATTGCCGAAGAAATTGGCATGCTTGAAGAGGAAATCCAGGGTTCCGTCCACAAAGAGCATGTTTCCCGCCAGAAACTGACTGAACTGGAACAAATCAACCGGGACCGAAATGAACACATCGTGCAACTCCAGAGCCGCTATGAAGAGCAGCACCAGATTCGGCAGCAGCACAATGAAAAACTGACCGAACTGAAGGTCCGGCTGGGCCAAATCAATGAACAGCAGAATTCCATTCGACAGCAGATCGCATCGCTCCAGAGCCAGTTGCAGCATGGCCGGATCGGGATTGAATCGGCACGCAGCGAGGTGGTCGGCTGTAACGATCAAGTCACTCAAACCGAGCGGCATATTCTCGCCGCCGAATCACGTGTTTCTGAGCTGTATCTCGAAAAAGAACAGGCACAAAAAATCAGCGTTGAGCTGCATCACAAGTCGGAAGAACTGCATTCACGGAAAAATCGCAACCAAGAAGAACTGCGGGTACAGCGAGGGCGGCAAAGCGACGTTGAGGAACAACTTCATCAGATCGAACTGGCGTTAAGTCAGCTCCAGGTCAAAGAAGAGGACCTGACGGCCCGTGTTCAGGAAGAATTGCAGATTCATCTGGAGCAGGCCTATCAGGATTTCCAGGAGGATGATGTGGATTGGGAACAGGTTCGTGAGGAAATCGCGAACCTTCGGGGCAAGATCGACCGGCTGGGAAATGTCAATGTTGACGCTATCGACCAGCAAAAAGGCCTCGAAGAGCGAAATGAGTTTTTGACGACTCAGGTCGAAGATCTGAATCAAAGCAAGCATCAACTGGAACAGTTGATCACACGGATCAATAAAGAAAGCCGGGAGAAATTCGTGGTGACATTCGAAACGATCCGTGCCAATTTCCAGCAATTATTCCGCAAGCTTTTTGGCGGCGGCAAGGCGGATATCCTGCTGGAGAATCCGGACGACATTCTTGAAAGCGGCATTGAAATTGTCGCACGCCCCCCCGGCAAGGAAACCCGAACGATCAGCTTGCTGAGCGGCGGCGAAAAGACCATGACCGCGATTGCATTGCTGTTTTCGGTCTTTCAAAGCAAACCGTCTCCGTTCTGTGTGCTGGATGAAGTTGACGCGGCCCTGGATGAAGCCAATAACGAACGGTTTAACCTGATTGTTCAGGATTTCCAAAAACAGTCGCAGTTCATCATCATTACACACTCCAAACGGACGATGAGTATTGCCGATGTTCTTTATGGAATTACAATGCAGACCCAGGGCGTCAGTAAAAAAATCAGCGTCCAGTTTGAAATTGCGCAAACCGATACGAAAATGGCCGTGGCCTAAGATGCCCATCCTGAATAGTCTTCTTTTCTTCATTTATGATGACCCAAAAAACAGATATTTATCAGCTTAAAAACGGTATGGTCCTGCTCGGTGAACGGCTCGAAAACGTCCTTTCGGTCTCGTTTCAGTTTTTGCTGCCCGCAGGGGCCTCGCTCCTGCCCGAAGGATGCTGCGGAGCCGGAACCATTATTGCCGACTGGCTGTTTCGGGGTGCCGGGCAGCGCAGCAGCCGTGAATTGATTCAGGCGCTTGACCGGTTGGGGATCCATCGAAACGCCTCTCCTTCGGCGCATCATCTGTCATTAACCGCATCGTTGGAATCCAGCAATCTGTCGGAGGCACTGGACCTCTGCGCAGATATAATTTTAAGACCTCAATTGGCGGCGGATCAGTTTGAGTTGTCGCGTCAGTTGTCAGTCAGCGAATTGCAGGGGTTGGATGATGATCCGCGGCAAAAAGCGATGATCCTGCTGTACGAGCATTTTTACCCGGACCCCCTGGGCCGTCCTGCTATCGGCAAACTGGATGAATTAAACGGACTGTCATTTGAACGGACCGCTGAGATTGCCCGAAATATATTCAATCCTACTGAAGTTATATTTTCAATTTGCGGGAATTATGATTTTGAAGCGGTCAAACACCAACTCGAAAAAACATTTGACCGCCCTTCGCATGGGGGCCTGTCTGCTCAACTGCCGGTCATGAAGGAAAAGAGTTATCGGCATTTCCCGACGGAAGGCGCCCAGGTGCATATTGGAATAATGACGCCGGCGCCGCTGGCGGCAAGCGACGCTTATTATGAAATGGCGGCGGCCGTTTCGATTCTGTCGGGCAGCATGAGCAGCCGTCTGTTTACGGAGGTCCGGGAGAAACGCGGTCTTTGTTACGCTGTGGGCGCAAATTATAAAACCCTGAAGGACCATGCGGGGATCGCCTGTTATGCGGGGACGACGCCCGACAAAGCCCAACAGACCCTGGATGTCATTCTGGACCAATTTCGCATCCTGAAAAACGGCATCAGCGACGATGAGATGCAACGCGCCAAAGTCGGCCTCAAGACATCCCTGATTATGCAATCGGAGTCTACGCACGCCAGGTCTTCCGGAATCGCGGCCGATCACTTCCTGTTGGGCCGCATCCGTACACTCGATGAAATTCGAGAGAAAATAGAGGCGGTCAGCGTCGATTCTGTCCAGGAATTCCTGAGCAATCATCCGTTCAAGGATTTTACTGTTGTGACCCTCGGCCCCAAAACCGTAACCCTTTAGAGAATAGCGGCCTGGCAATGAACTTTGAACATCGACAATTAGATAATGGGTTAACGATTATCGGAGAAGTCAATCCCAACGCGCAGTCAACAGGGGTCGGTTTTTTTGTTCGAACGGGCGCCCGCGATGAAACACCGGAGATCAACGGGGTCTCCCACTTTCTGGAACACATGCTGTTTAAGGGAACCGATACGCTATCGGCATTAGAGGTCAATAATGCTTTTGATCGGCTGGGAGCGAAATTCAACGCCTTTACCAGCGAAGAAAACACCGTCTATTATGCGGCCGTCCTGCCTGAATACCTGATGGATGTGGCGACATTGTGGATGCAATTGATGCGGCCGGCTTTGCGGGACGATGATTTTAATATCGAAAAAAACGTGATCCTTGAAGAAATCGCGATGTATAAGGACCTGCCGCAGTTTGAGGTCATGGATCAGGCGCGTGCCCTTCATTTCGGCAACCACCCCTGTAGTCACAGTGTCCTTGGGACCAATGAAAGCATCTCAGCTCTCGCAGCGGACCAAATGCGAGAGTATTTTTCAAGGCGGTACGCCCCCAACAATATAACGCTTGCGTGCTGTGGAAACTTTGATTTCGAAACCCTCTGCAAACTTGCCGAACAACACTGTTCCGAGTGGAACGCAATGGATACTTTTCGTAAGATTGAGGACACCAAGGGGACTTTGAAGACTAAACATATCGCAAACACTAATTTAGTTCGTCAACATATTTGTTTACTCAGCCCGGCGGTGTCAATGCAAGACCCCCGCCGGTATGCCGCCTCGCTATTGGGACAAATCCTCGGCGATGACTCCGGCTCCCGTTATTATTGGGCACTGACGGAACCAGCTCTGGCTGAGGTCGCTTCGATGCAATGTGAGTCGATGGATGGGACGGGGGTCTTTTACAGTTATATCTGCTGTGATCCGGATAACACAAGTCGTGTTCTTGCCGCCGTACAGGAACTCTTTGAAGAACTGTGTAAGAACGGCATTACTGAAGCGGAGCTGGAAGCGGCACGAAATAAAACGCTCAGTGCCCTGACGATCAAATGTGAACAACCGATGGGACGACTGGTCAGTTTGGGCTTTAATTGGGTCTATAATCAGGAATACCGCAGCGTCAAAGAAGATGTGGACGTCATACACGCCGTAACGCTTGATGATGTCTCAAATCTCATTGATCAATTGAACCCCGGCAAGTTCACCATGTTATCACTGGGACCTAAAACCATATAAATTTGTGATAATATTGGTCATTTTAGTAAAATACGTCCCCCTCTTTCTTGATTTCATCCCGCTATTATGATATAAATGTTAAAAATTAATAGCGGAGGAAATATGTCTTCAGATGAAAAGAAAGATCGCAACTTAGATGCGGATATTCTGCAGGGTAAGGCGGATATCCTGAACGCTCTCCGTGCGGCGGGAAAACTCGTGCCGGAAACCGATATGGATAACGCTGTCGGCGATACTGCGGAAGATATTGAAATTTTTGATCTCCCGGATGAGCCGGAAAATATAGAGCAGGATTTGAATGAGGTTATTGCATTAACGGAGGAAGAGGAAACCTCTGAAAATGTTTCCGGCCGGACCGCCTCCTTTGAAGAAGAGGCCCCTGCACCTGCTGCGGCCTCTGAATCCCCCAAAATATCCGAAAAGAAGGACACACGGCGGCTTGAGGGCCGCATTTCGGCGTTGCTGGAAGAAAACGAGAGACTCAATGCTGATCTGAAAGATCATATTCAGGACGCCAATCAGATACAGCGGCTTCGATTTGAACTGAGTCAAACGGAAGTGGTCCTGTCTCGAGAACGCAGCAATGCACGCATGCTCGAAACCAAACTCAATGAGGTTGAAAGTTTCAGGTCGCTGCTGGAGCAGGATTGCCGCTCATTATCCGAGAAAGTGGAGGACCTTGAAGATAAAGAGAAGCAATTAAACGAGAAATTCAAGGGCCTTCAAACTGAACACGCCGAATACCGGGAAAAAACCGGCCGTGAGATCGTCGATCTTAATAAACAAATTGAGATTATGAGGGAAGATTCTGAGGCATTAAAGAACGATCTTGTTCAGTCTCGCCGCGAGCTTGAAGAGGTCCGGTCAAAAACAACGGATGAAATGGGGCAACTTCATCAGCAGCGAGAATCCCTTGAACAGGAAAAGGATTCGCTCCTGCAGACGATTTCAGCATTAAACCAGGACATCCACGATCTCAGAGAAAAAGAACAAGCCCTTCTGGAATTACAATCGCAGTTTGAATCGGTACAGCAGGAACTGAGCGAAGCACAATCGACGCTTTCTGAAGAGCGGAATCTTGCTGCCGCATTAAAAGCCGATGTTGACAAGCTTCGCAGTGCCTGCGACGAAAAAGACCATGCTCAGAAACAGCTTTGCGTTGACATCGAAAACTACAGGTCCGAAGCTCAGCACCTTAACGGCGAGCTTTCGGCCCTTCGTGAGCAGTTTGGTCAGGAAAAACTTACTTTATCCAGCCGCTTGGAGAAGACGACCCAGGAAAAACAGCAGGTGCAGGAGACGCTGGAACAGACCCGCTCAGAACTCTTACAGGTCCGCGAAGAAAGCGAGCATGAAATCGGTGGTTTAAGCGAACAGATTCAGCGGCTGACCGGCGAATCCAATGCCGCCAAAGAATCGTATGAACAGTTGCGCCGTAACTATGAGGCCCATCAGACACAGGCCGGAAGTGAGATACAGCAGCTTCAGGAGCAGCTCAGGAATGAGGAGCAAAAGCATCAATCTGAGATACGGCAGCTTAACAGCGAGCTTTCGACCCTCCGTGAGCAGTTTGAGCATGAAAAGCACACTCTTTCTGAGCACATCGAGTTGATGACACAAGAGAGACAGCATCTGCAGGATGCTCTGGAACGCGCTCATATTGAATCTTCAGACGCCCGGGAACAGGAAAGTCAGACTGTCCAGTCGCTTCGGGATCAGATCCTCCATCTTTCTAACGATTCGGCTGCTCTGAATGAGAAATACGAACAAATGCGTCATGAGCACGAGGCGTATCAAACACAGGCCGAAGGTGAAATCGGTCATCTCAATGAGCAGCGTCAGGCACTTCAGCAGGAAATTGAACGGCTGCGACATTCAACCTCCGAATTAAAACACGAGGCAGAAACCCACAAGGTTAATGCCGAGGCATTATCGCAGGCCCATCAGCAAATCGAGCGTCTCTCAACAGAACACCTAAAGCTTACGGAACTCCATGAGCAAGCCCGTTCTGTATCAGGGGAAAATGAGGTTCTCCAAAAACATCTCAACGACCTTCAGACCCAAAACCATGAACTCACCGAAACCCTGTCAGGACTTCGTCAGCAATTCGCTCACATGCAAGCGTCGAAACAAACACAGATCGATGCGCTTCAAAAGCAATTGGAACAATTCGAACAGCAGCTCCGAAGCGTTGAGGACGCACGAACTTCATTGCGACAGTCACAAGAGGAATCGGCCCGTCTTCGTGATGACAATGAAAGATTGCGAAGAGAATTGCTCGATAGCGAATCCCGGCTTCGTGCGTATGCTGATTCTGAAACCACGATGAGGATCGATGCCGATGAAACAGCTCTCTCGGAACCGGTTTCTGAGCCGATTCCGGAAGAATTGAGACCCCAGATCCCTGTGTACAATCTCGCCGAACAAATTATGTCGGAGCATCGCCGCTCGGTGGGCGCTCGCAGGCAGCGTGTGGAGCCGTCCGGCTCCAAGGTAAAAGGGGAAGCCATCAAAGACGTCGTTAAGCATTATGTCGGCGGGCCTGCCGCCCCGGTCAATGCAACGCCGGGCGTAACAACATCTTATCATGATTTATGGAATGATGACTCCTTAACATCATTTCAGCAGGAACTCCTTCGGGAAATCACACAAAAAGATATTTTAAAGTACTGTGGGAATTAACCATTAAAAGGTTCGACACGAATGTCCTAATCTGAATGGGTGGCATAGCGATATATTTTCTTCCAGGAGGGATCAACTCGTTTTTGAGTTCGTTTTGGCCTTACTTGGCCGGTGGACTGGTTCTGCTCTGCATTCTGGTCATCCTGCTTGTGGTGTCCAAAGGAAAAAGCAGAAACAAAAAGAAGAAAACGTCCACACCGGCCGCACCAACGCTTCAAACCGCTAAGCCGGAGAAAATGATCCAATCGATCCTACAAACCCTTCCTCAGAAAAACGGACAGTCGCAGACGCTGCTGCTGGCGGCCTCCCGGCTCGGTGACCTGCCGGTAACGGTTCCGATCAACCTGGCAATCCATTTAGCCGGTCGGGGAAGATGTCTGTTGATTGATCTGGACAGCAAGCGGGATGCGCTGGCTCAGGTATTTGACGTTGATTCTTCCAGAATTGACGCACGCCTGAGGGTTTCGCCGATTCCCACATCCTTTGAAAATCTCTCAATCTGGCCTGCACGGTATTTTGACCTGCTCAAACAAACGAATCTTCAATTATTGCTGAACGCGGCTAATAAAAAATATGACCACACCCTCCTTTATGCCCCCTACCTGACTGTTCTAGCGGATCGAAAACAGATCGCCCACTGCTCCAAACAGGCGATTGTCTTTTGCAAGCAAAGCGACCAAGACGCACAGAACCACCTCCATCGGCTTTTAGAAGTATGTAATTGTAAAATTCTGCGCGAAGTATGACAGCATTAAACGCTAAAGCATCGCCGCAGCGGGCTCATCAATCAGCCATCGGATCTTATCCATCACCGGCCACAGCGCGTGCACCGGATATTTAACCGGGTCGGGTTCTGTCCGAAACACATCCGCAACAATTTGTGCCTTATTTTTTCCGCTGACAAGGATCACTATCCTTTGTGCCTCTTTCATGACAGGCACTGTCAGCGTGATGCGATTATAATCTCCGTTCATCCGATAGACCGCGCTGACCAGATCATCCGTATCAAACTGCGCATACGTATTCGGGAGAACCGACCCAATGTGGCCATCAGGCCCCATCCCCAGGATAATTAAATCAAACGCGGGAATCTGACCTTTCGATAGCTGAAAAACAGAGCGTATGACTTGTTCGTATTCAGCTACGGCATCGGCATAATTTTCCGACTCACCTGTGACCCGATGGACATTTTCTCCCGGGATCGGAATGTCCAGAAGGAATGTGTGTGTCGCAAGACCGAAATTGCTGGCCTCAGAACTCGGCGGGACACACCGCTCATCAACCCAGAAAATATGGACCTTGTCCCATTGAATTTTAGAACGAACGGACACACTTGAAAGCCGTTCATAAAATCGAACCGGTGTGCTTCCTCCCGATATGGCGACGCGGAATACACCTCGTTTTTGAATCGCTCGATTTGCATAATTGATAAAGTATTTCAATGCTAGGTCGGCGAGTGCCTCTGCGTCTGTTGCTTTTAAGACTTGTGCTTGTTGTTTACTATAGGTCTCCATAAGCCCTCCAGAAAACGACACTTTTTAATTTTTAGTCCGCATGTATTTATATACGAGATAAACAGGGAATTCGAGCAAAAAATTTTCAATCGAACCATTTATTCCATAACCCCATTCTTTCAAAGGATTTATATTTTTATTGAAATATGCCCACTATCCGCTTTTTTGCTCAATAAAAGACCGCAGGATGGCTGCGGCGGCAATCGCATCGAGACGTTTTTTCTTCTTCTTGCGGGTCAGATTCAAATCTCCCGATAAACAGTCGGCCTCAAAACTGCTTAATCGTTCATCGTGAAGGATCACCGGGCAATTGGTTTGCGCTTCGAAACCCGAAACAAACTGGCGCACTCTTTTTGCCCTGGGTCCTTCACTGTCGTCCATATTCAATGGTAAGCCAATGACAACGGCATCGATTTGTTCCTGGTCTATCACTTTTAAAATACGCCGCAGCAATTCCTCCTGATTGGAGGTTTCAATGACGGCGTGCGGCGAGACGAGTGTTTCAGAAGCATCGGAGATTGCCAATCCGGTTCGTTTTTGACCGTGATCAATCGCAAGGTATCGCACTGAAGTTCCTCTGTAAATACACCTCGGTTGTTTATATACCCTTCAGGGTAGTAAATTCCCGCGAACAAAGTCGTAACTTACGGTCACTAATCTACATAGCCGCGACCCAACGGGAATTTTCAATCGTAACCACTATAAAAAACTTTCGCCCTTGTGTTCCTGAATACGCTCCAGCAACTCCTTGAGACGGTTTGCATGGTCAGTGGAACAGACCAGTGTGGCGTCTTTCGTGTGAGCAACGATCAGGTTCTCCACACCAATCAAGGCGATCATGTGATTTTTCTCCTCTGTGACAACAATATTGTTCCTGCAGTCGAGCAATTCGCTGCGACCGGAAACAACACAGTTGTTGTTCGGGTCGGATTCAATAATATCCACTAATGAGGTAAATGAACCCAAATCAAGCCATCGACAGTCGAGTGAGATTCCGTAAACATTGCCTGCTTTTTCCATAATCCCATAGTCAATACTGATTTTCGGAAGTTTTGGAAACCAGTCCTGAAGGGTTTGCTGCTGGTCTAAACTTCCCCAATCGGCCTGAATATTCCTTAGCGGCTCAACCGCATCCGGCAGAAAATTTGCGATCTGCTGAAGGATGGTTTCGCATCGCCAAACAAACATGCCGGAGTTCCATGAGAAATTGCCCTCTTTCAGATAATTCTCTGCGGTTTGTATATCGGGTTTTTCTTTGAAGGCCTCGATACGATGAACGGCATGGGGTGATGCGCCGCAGGGTACTGTTTTACCAAACTGAATATATCCAAGCTGCGTACTCGCAAATGTCGGCTGAATGCCGAATGTCACTAAAGCATCCGGATTTTCATTCACAAAGGACAGCGCTGTTCGCATCGCCTCCTGAAATTTTTCTTTCGGTTCCAAAATCTGATCCGCCGTGACAATCGCCATGTTCGCATTGGCATCATACTTGTGAAGAATGGTCGCAGCCAGACCGATTGCACTGGCGGTATCCCGGACGGCGGGCTCGGCAATTACGTTTTCTTCCGGCAATTCGGATAGATTCTCCCGGACAAGATCGACATAATCAGCATTGGTCAACACCAGGATGTTCCGCAAGTCAAAGATGCCCTCCAGTCGCTCGAAACATTTACGCAACAGCGTCTGGCCGTCAAGCAGTTTCAGCACCTGTTTCGGACGCTTTTGTCTGCTGAGCGGCCATAATCGCTTTCCGCTACCCCCTGCCATAATGACAGCATAGTCCATAATCTCTCTCGCTTTCTGAACCTCGATGTCCGATGTTAAACCAAATAAGCGGTATCAATTTCTGAGACGGGTTTAATTTTTTCCGCCAGTTCTTCAAATCTATCGCGTCCCATCAACGCAAACGTGGCTTCTTTGCCAAGTTCCACGGCGGGCTGGTCATAGGCGTTAATATCAAACAGCAATCCCGCGATGGAGGTCGTCACTTCAAACAGGTAGATAAACTGCCCGATAGTCGATGCACTGATCTCATCAAACAAAACCGTCAGGCAGGGACGCTTGTCGTGCAGCAAAGCGTATTCGGTGGCCAGTTTTTCACTGTTCAGTAACCTCGACATCTTCTGACCGGAAAGGTAACTCAGTTCCGGAGCGGATGCGGGTTCTTTGCCGATAACGACCTCCTGTGAGAGATTCTTAACCTGCAGGAACGTGAAAAGTTTATCGTTTGGCCCTTCACGGTAAAGCTGTACCTGGCTGTGCTGATCCGTCGTCCCAAGTGCCTTGACCGGGGTGGGCCCCACAAAGACCTGATTGCCCTGCAGGTCGTTTGTCTTGCCTAAGCTTTCCGCCCAGAGCTGACGATACCAATCCGACAAATCTTTCAGTGCATAGGAATATGGCATCATCACCGAAATCGGTTTGCCGCGATTGTAATAATGCCAGTTGATAGCAGCGTTAATCGCGGCGGGGTTGGCGAAAAAGTCTTCTTTGCTGCATAATGCATCCATCTGTGCCGCACCGGCCAGCAATGCATCAATATCAATGCCGCACACGGCGGCACTGAGAAGACCAACCGGGCTTAAGACGCTGAACCGCCCCCCTACACCATCCGGCACAACTAGCGTTCTCAATTTTGCATCGTCGGCAATTTTACGCATGGTGCCGGCATTGGCATCGGTGGTCGCAACGACCTGTTTTCGGAAACCATCTTCGCCCATCTTCTCCAGTAAAAGCTGACGAATCACCATAAACTGTGCCGCGGTTTCAGCGGTGCGGCCGGACTTGCTGATCACATTGAAAATGGTCCTGTCTAATTTATCACCAATCCAATCCAGAAAACTGCCGAACTGCATCGGATCGACATTGTCAAACACGAACAGCCGGGGGCCTTTCCGCTGGTTTTCGTCCATATTATACATGTATGGATTCAGAGCCGTCTGCAAGGCAATGTTGCCCAATGCCGAGCCGCCGATGCCGAGCACAACAAAATTTTCGCAACTGCCTTTGATTTCATCGGCAACAGCTTTCACAGATGAGGGGTAATCCTTATTGTACGGTAAATCCCGATACGGAATGACGCCGTTTTTTCGCTGCTGGTTGCACTCGGTGATCGCAGGCGATGTCTTTTCTGCCAATTCGTCAAACTGCTGTTGAGTAATGCCGTGTTCGGTTCCGAGAACCTCTGCGGTGACGTTTTTATAGTATAATGAAATTGATTCTGACACTTTGATTCTCCACTTTAATTATCGAATATCTTGTTTATACTTTCTTCAATTTGGCGTATTTTACCATGAGCGACTTGGTGTTTCCAGAATTGAATTTGACAACGACGATGCTGTCTTCACCCAAATCGAGATACTCCTTGACCCGGCCCATACCGAATTTCTTATGTTCCACAAGCTCATTGACCTGATACAGTTGTTCGGGCTTGGATTTGGACTTGGGGCGCGGCTGATAATCATCAAATGAATCCTGCATCTGCCAGCCGCTGTCAAACACCCCGGATTCCCCTTCGAAGCCAATTTCGTACAAAAACTGTGACGGAGTGGAGCGTATGAACTGGCCCCGAATCACGCGATGGCGGGCATAGAAAACATGCAGTGTTTTCCGTGCGCGGGTAATCCCGACAAAAAACAGGCGGCGTTCTTCCTCCAGGTCATCCGGTTCGCCGTAACTGCTGCGTTCATGCGGCAGAATACCATCCTCAAGCCCGATGATGAACACGTGGTCAAACTCCAATCCCTTGGCCGCGTGCAGCGTCATCAGGGAGACCCGGCCGGAGTCGGGGTCATAGGCATCGCTGTCACTATAAAGCGAAATCATCTGGAGATAGTCCATCAGGTTCGGGTTTTCGGCCCGCTGGTCGTATTCGGCCGCCGAATTGATCAGTTCGTTGATGTTTTCGACCGCTTCCGGCTCATTTTTCAAGGCATCAGCCATCCCGGATTCGGTGAACAGTTTATCCATTAAAGGGGCCACTTCATGCTCGGTTTCATCCCGGTATCTGTCCAGCATTTTGGCGAATTCCATGATGCGCCCCTGCGTCGGACGATTGATGGTTTCGACCTGGTTGGCCTTCAAGGCCGCCTGACACAGGGACAGCCCCTGCATATTGGCAAAGTGTCCCAAACGTTCCAGCGAAGTCTTGCCGATGCCGCGCGGGTGCGTGCCGACCGCCCGCTGAAAGGCCACATCGTCCTGCGGATTGACGACGACCTTCAGATAGCTCAGCAGGTCCCGGATTTCCTTGCGGGCATAAAATTCGACTCCTCGGACCACCTGATATGGAAGCTGCCGCTGGACAAAGGCCTCTTCGATGCCGCGGCTCATGGAATTAACGCGGTAGAACACCGCCATCTCGTTCGGATCCTTGCCTTCGTTAATCATGGCCTCTATTCTGTCCGCGACCGCGTGGGCCTCGGCCGATTCGTCGTCACAGGTTTCGATGTTTACGTCCTGGCCGCGATCATGCGTGGCAATCAGCTTTTTCTCTTTACGCTTGCTGTTGGCGGCGATGAGCTGGTCGGCCTTTTCGAGGATATTGGGCGTGGAACGGAAGTTTTCCTCCAGCTTTACCACCACGGCTTCGGGCCAATCCTTTTCAAAGGCGAGAATGTTTTCGATATCGGCCCCCCGCCACCGATAAATGGACTGATCCGGATCGCCGGTGACGCAGATGTTATGATGGGCCATGGCGATTCCCTTGGCAATCTGGTATTGGGCGTGGTTGGTGTCCTGATACTCATCGACCAGCAGATATTTGAAGCGATGGCTTAACTGCTCCCGCACATCCGGCCAGTCCCGCAGCAAATACGCGGTCTGGACCAGCAGATCATCAAAATCGAGAGCGTTGTTCTTTTTCAGAATCCGCTGATAGGCCCGATAGACCTTGGCGGCGTTTTTGCCAAAAAAATCATCCGCGCGGGACTCGAACGCCTCGACGTCTTCGAGGTCATTTTTCAGCCGGGACACGAATTCGAGCATTTTCGCCGGAAGGAACCGTGTGACATCGACCTGGCTTTCGTTAATGGCCTCTTTCATGGCCCGTTTCTGGTCGTTGGTGTCAAATATGCTGAAATTGCGCTGAATGCCGGCCTGTTCGGCATACTGACGGAGAACCCGGACGCACAATGAATGGAACGTGCTGATATAAACGCCTCCGGCAGAAACCGACTGGGTCACCCGGATGCGCATTTCCTCGGCTGCCTTGTTCGTAAAGGTGATCGCGCAGATGTTCCACGGTGCCACGCCGGACTCGATCAGGGCCGCGATCCGGCAGGTAATGACCCGCGTCTTGCCGCTGCCCGGTCCGGCCAGAACCAATAAAGGCCCGTTTTTGTGAAAAACGGCCTGTTTTTGCGAATCCGTCAACTTTTCAATAGGAACCACAGATGCCAAATCGTACCTCCGTTTACTATAAAAATATAATTCCGAATTAAAGAGAGAGCATTAGAAAAGATAAGCCGGCAAAAGTCAACAAATGACCCTGAATTCAGCAATTCTTATTGTCCTATAAATATTGAGAGAAAAAAAACTCATAAAATTATTGACATAGATGATTGATTTCGATACAATTGTTTCTATGAGTAGAAACGAATGCGAATTTAATTGTTGGTGGCGCTGGCCTGTGGGATATGGCGACAGGTAGCGCGAATGGTACAATTTCAGTCAATGGATGTCATAAAATCGCGGCCTGTGGCTTTTTTAAGAAATCACGGGCTTTTTTTGTAACTCTATCGTATAGATGTAGTAAACGCAAAAGCCGCTAAAGATGCAAATGACGCAGGTGAAGAAAAGTTAAATATAAGTTCTGAATTGTGATTATTGCGTCTTTTGCGACACTTGCGTTAAATTATTAAATAAAGAATCAAGATTGGTGACCTATGAATGATTATAAAAAACGTATTGAGCAGGCGAAACCGGGGCAGATCATCCCGATGGTACGGGAAATCGACCTGACGTGTCCGGTTGAGTTCTTTGCCAAGCTGAGCGATTACGGCCGGAACAAGCACTGCTGTCTGCTGGAATCGCGCGACTATCTAACCGAGGGCGACGCCGGGGAACTGACCTTCGGCACAGCCAACCCGGCCCTGTACCTGACCGGCACGGGCAACAAATTTTCAATCGAATCGTTGAGTCCTACCGGCAAACGCATGATCAAGTATCTTTCCGAGCATCGCCAGCGGTTTGATTTCTGCAAGTCCATCCAATTCGAAGCAGACCGAATCACCGGACAACTGGAACAGAACGAAGGCGTCATGGACGAAGAATCCCGTCTGAAAAGCACCAACCAGATGGACGTGCTTCGAGCGGTCGGCTTTGCGTTCGAGTTGGCCAGCAAGCCCTTCCGGGTGACCTGCGGATTGGTGGGAGCATTGAGCTATGATTTCATCGACCAGTTCGAAAAGCTGCCGAAAAACGAGGCTGATATCCTC
Organism: Phycisphaerae bacterium; assembly: GCA_029858345.1. Lineage (GTDB taxonomy): Bacteria > Planctomycetota > Phycisphaerae > Sedimentisphaerales > Anaerohalosphaeraceae > 4572-13. Next base: position 1,819 of record JAOUFG010000023.1, on the reverse strand, counting down.
AAAAATCCGGATTATGAGCTGTATTTTGCGGACAATATTTTCCTGATGGATCATAAGAACGCCAAGGGCCACGTCATCGTCAATGCCATCATTACTGACGGTGATCGTAAGGGGATCTATGAACAGGCCATGGAGACGTTTGAGCTGTATTTTCAAAAGGCCAAACTGACCCGCCCGCAGCCGACACGATATGCCGGCGTGCTGGATGGGGCCGGCACGGACACCTCCCGCGACGAGTACAAAGCCATGGTGAACACTGCTAAACAGCACATTATCGACGGCGATATTTTTCAGGGCGTTTTGAGCCGGACCATCACCGAACCCTGCCCTGCCGAACCACTGGATGTGTATCGCAAACTGCGGACGCTCAATCCCTCGCCGTACATGTTTTACATCAACAGCAAGACTACCACATTGATGGGAGCCAGTCCGGAGTTGAATCTGCGGGTTAGCGGCACCCGTGACCGGATTGTCGAAATCCGGCCCATCGCCGGAACCAAACCCCGCGGACGCAAAGACGGCAAGATTGACCCCGATACCGACATTCGCTACGAAGCGGAGCTGAAACTGGACCGCAAAGAACTGGCCGAACACATGATGCTGGTGGATCTGGCGAGAAACGACATTGCCCGTGTTTCCGAACCGGGCAGCCGGATTGTCAACGAAATGCTGATCACCGAACGGTACGAATCGGTCATGCACCTGGTCAGCAATGTCAAAGGCAATCTCCGAGGCGATCTGGATGCCCTGAGCGCCTATCTGGCCACAATGAACATGGGCACCCTGACCGGGGCGCCGAAAATCGAGGCGATGAAAATTATTCGCCGGCTCGAAAAGAATAAACGCGGCTATTATGGCGGCGCCGTCATGTACCTGACCGTGGATGGCCAGTTTGACAGTTGTATTACCATTCGAAGTTTACAGTTCCGCGACCATCAGGCATACATTCGTGCCGGAGCGGGTATTGTCCATGACAGCGTACCGGATACTGAATTTGATGAAACCCAGCACAAAGCAAATTCGTGCCTGAAGGCGATTCGGATGGCATCTGAAAACAATAACCAATAAGGACGTAATACGATGGACACGAGAGTACTATTTATCGATAATTTTGACTCCTTTACCTATAACTTGGTGGACGAATTCGCCAAACGAAATTGCCAGACCAAAGTGTACCGGGCGGACACCCCCTTGGACGTGCTTGCCGCGGCCTTTGATGACTTTTCCCCCGCCCTGCTGGTCATTTCGCCGGGACCGGGCAATCCGGATGCGGCGGGTGTTACATTATCCGCCATTGACTATTTTAAGGATAAACTACCCATTTTCGGCGTTTGCCTCGGCCATCAGGCCCTCGTCCAATATTTTGGCGGAAAAATCGACCACGCCCCGGCAGTCATGCACGGCAAACCGTCCCGGGTTATGCATAAAGGCGTTGGGGTCTTTGAAGGGCTGGAAAATCCCATGCATGCCGGCCGGTATCACAGTTTGTGTGCCTGCCAATTACCCGACTGCCTTGAAGAAACCGCGGAGTTTGAGGGCATTGTGATGGGCATTCAGCATAAACGGCTGCCGATTTACGGGGTCCAATTCCATCCGGAAAGTATTTTGACCCCCACCGGCGGAAAAATCATTGAAAATATGCTTCGAATCGCTAACAATCTGAAATAAGAACCACGATTAACACTAATGAACACTACTTTTACTGTCCAATTTCATTTTCGTTCTTTAACCCTTAGTGGAGCCAATAGCTTATGTCGCTTGTAATGATAAAACCGAGCAAGCTCTCTGCGTTTGCTTTTTCGTTTGATACAGCGTCTGG
>JAOUFG010000119.1 GCA_029858345.1 Phycisphaerae bacterium | reverse complement strand
TGGAAAGAGGATGGCGCCAGTTGTGTTCTTGCATTGCGAACATTAAAGTTAACAACGGGCCGCTGGCAACAGTTCTGGAGTTATGTGATGAGGCACGGATGCACACTATCTTAAGCGAACACCCAATTAGAAGTCTGTAACGGGTTATTTCATAATAGCTTATGCCAAAAGGCCAGGGTCGTCAACTTTTAGGAGACTGGCGGTTTTGAACATTTGAATTTCGGTTATTTTATATTGTTTCGGATTTTTATCCGGCCATAGCTTTAGCGATGGCGGATCGATATTCGAATTTCGGATTTGGTTGCGGCCAACGGCCGCGATAGGTCTATTCGTGGTTCAAAAAGGATTAAGAGATGAAAGTATTGTTAGTCGGTTCCGGCGGGCGCGAGCACGCCATCGCGTGGAAGTTATCGCAGTCAAAGAAGTTAACCAAGCTGTATTGTGCCCCGGGCAACCCCGGCACCGCCCAGTACGGCGAGAATGTGGATATCGCCGATACCGATATCGACGCCTTGGTCAAGTTCGCCCAGGGAGCGGATATCGGCCTGGCGGTCATCGGCCCGGAGGACCCGCTGGCCGCCGGCGCCGTCGATGTGTTTGAGGCGGTCGGCATTAAGGCGTTCGGTCCTTCCGGTAAAGCCGCCCAGCTCGAAGCGGACAAGGCCTTCGCCAAGGAGATCATGCGGGCCAACAGCATCCCCACCGGCGAAAGCCGCACGTTTACCAATTTTGCCGACGCCAAGGCCTACATCGCCAGCCGCGACGAGGCCGTCGTGGTCAAGGCCGCCGGACTGGCCAAGGGCAAGGGCGTATTCGTCTGCGATGAGCCGTCCGAGGGCATCCTCGCCGCCGAGCAGATTATGACCGGCCGCATCTTCGGCGACGCCGGCAATACCGTGATTGTTGAGGACAAGCTGCTCGGTCAGGAGGCCTCGATTCTGGCCTTCGTGGACGGCCGCAGCATCTACGTCATGGAAAGCGCCCAAGACCACAAGCCCATCGGCGAAGGCGATACCGGCCCCAATACCGGCGGCATGGGTGCCTATTGCCCGGCTCCGATCGTCACCGACAAGCTGATGGAGCAGATCGTCAAGGAGATCCTTGTGCCGACCATCGACGGCATGAACCGTTGCGATGCCCCGTATCGCGGGATTCTGTACGCCGGGCTGATGCTGACCCAGGGCGGCCCGCGGGTACTGGAGTACAATTGTCGCTTTGGCGACCCGGAGACCCAGCCGATCCTGATGCGGCTGAAAAGCGACCTGCTGCAGGTTATGCTGGCTGTGTGCAATGGAAAACTCGACACGGTCGATCTGAAATGGGATCCGCGGCCGGCGGTCTGCGTCGTGATGAGTTCCGGCGGGTATCCCGGCAGCTACGAAAAAGGCAAGGTCATCGAAGGACTCGACGAAGCCGCCAAACTTAAAGACGTGGTCGTGTTCCATGCGGGCACGGCCAAGGCCGACGGCAAGATCGTCACCAACGGCGGCCGTGTGCTCGGCGTAACGGCCCTGGGCGACACCATCGCCGCGGCCCAAGCCCGCGCCTACGAAGCCGTGGACAAAATCCGCTTTGAGGGCGCCTATTGCCGCCGGGACATTGCCGATAAAGCGCTAAAATAGCACATAAACTACGAACTACGAACTACGAACTATAAACTCTCAAACGGACCCTCGGTCAGTTTGAGAAAAGTGATTCGTCTGTGGCCCTAACACGTTTGAAAATCAGGCGGCGTCTTCGTCGATTCTTTGCCCGGCATAGGTTCCTGCTGCGTGTTGAGACGGCGCTGTTTTGGCTGTTGTGTGTGGGCGGCCTGTATTTTCTGATTGGCACGTTTATTGTTCCCCCGGTGGCGGAGGCGAAGTTGCGGCGGCTTTGCGGCGGGGCGGTGGATGTCGAGTCGGGCCGATTCAGCGGCTTTAGCGCGGTTCGATTAAGCGGGGTGATGGTCGCCGATGATAGCCGCAAACTGCTCGATGTGCCGATTCTGCAGGCCGACAAAGTTGAGATTCAGTTTGACCTGTGGCAGCTTCTCAGGGGGCGATTCAAGGTTCACACGGTCCGGTTAAAGAATTTTCTGCTGACCGCCGATTACGATTCCGCGGCTAAAAGATGGAATATTGCCAATCTTTCATTTCAAAAATCCGGAGCGCCCAGTCAGGCGACGATTCCATTGGTTGTGATGGAGCGGGGGGCGTTGCGCATTCGCCGGACGGGTCCCGACGGGCCGGAAGTTCTAACAACGGTCAGCATCCAAGGCCGAGTCGCAGGGCAATCTGCCAAAGATGAATACGCATTTAGGTTCGAAACGGAGGGACGGTTTGGGTATGGTAAAAGTTCGTTCGAAGGCGGTCTGCGCATCGGCCAAAACGATGCTAAAAATCAACTCTGGGCAACGGGCCGGATTCAAATGCCCGCTGCCGGTGTGCTGCAGAACCGGTGGGATCTGCGGGACATCAAGCTGGACTGTGCCTTTGACAAAGAAACGGCTGTTGTTCGTCAGTTAAGCTGTCGGATGGCCGATGGGCGTGCGGCGTTTGACGGCCGGGTCCATTGGAAAGGTGCTCGTCCGTTCGACTTGAATATCGACTTGGAGAATTTAACGCTTTCGGACCAGTTTATTTCCAATACGATTGTCTATCGCCGATTGAATGAGTTTTCTGATTCCGGGCTAACGCGATTTCTTGACGGGTACCATCCTGCCGGCAGAGGCAGCATGAAACTGGCGATCAAGGGGTGCCTGGACGATTTGTCCAGCGCGACATTGGATGGTAAAATTCGTTGTACAGACATTTCTATATGCGGTGATAATTTTCCCTATCGGCTCGAAGAGATGCAGGGGGATGTTATCTTTACGGGCCGGGATATCGAGTTGAAGAATCTTCAGGCACAGCATGGCGATGTGCGGTTTGAAATTGACGGAATGGTAAAGAATCTCGGGGCTCATTCAACGGTCGATATTCGAACGACCAGCCCCAACCTGCGTTTTGATGAAGATCTGAAGAAGGCCCTTTCGGAGTCGGTCCAGAAAGCCTGGTTCGAGTTTTCCCCGTCCGGCCGGACGGGGCTGGACTACCATTTCCAACGAGCATCCGATGGAAAAAAAGAGGTCACCCTGAAATTGAATTTAGAGAACGCCGCGGCGGCTTATAAACACTTTCCGTATCCGCTGCAAAACCTGACCGGACAAATAACCGTCGATTCGCAGGGAGTGTCGCTTAAGGAGATAAGGACCCATTATAACGACGACCGCCGGATTCAGGTAGATGGGCGGATATTCGGTTCAGAGAATTCTAATCGCAACGTCTTTATCACGATTCAGGCCGAAAGAATACCGGTTGATCCCAATTTGATAAAAGCGATGCCTGAAAAGCAGCAGCGGCTTTTCGACCGTCTTCAGACACAGGCAGTGGCGGATTTCAAAGTGGATGTTTTCCCAAAGGGAACGGACCCGCGATACCTGGATTATACGGCTCAGGTCCAGATCGATGCGGAGACGTTTTTGCATGAGCGATTTCCGCTGCCGATGACGGATGGTGCGTTGACGGCAACGGTGACCCAGGACGTTATAATCGTGAATCATTTTCAGGCCCAGACGCCCTGCGGTCCGATCACTATCCATGAAAGCAAAGTATGGCCGCAGGGGGCCGATCCCAATCAGCCGGGATTTTGCCTGGACCTGGACATGAAAAGGTTTGAGCTGAATGACCTTTTTTGGAAAGCGGCCGGCGCCGACGCTGACCGGTTACTGGGTGGTCTTCGGGGCTTTGGCGCCGTCGATGTCAGTGGGCTTTTTGTGGTGAATTCGCAATCACCGGAATGCCCGAGTAACAATCTGACCATCGACTTTACGGCCAATCCGCTCCGATGGTCCGATGTTGCAATCGGGACAGCAAGCGGACAGGTACTGTTGCGAAACGGCGTGTTTTCGTTTTCCAATTTTAATCTTAAAGAGATCCCGCTCGAACTGCTGCCGCCGGATCGGATGCCCCCAAAAATTCGAACGCTCTATTCCGGGGTAAGGCCCAAAGGGTCCGCCGAGGTTATGATTCGTCAAGGACTTCTAAAGACCGGCCCGGAGGGGATTTTGGAGATGGATATGGATGCCGCAATAGGTTTAAAGAATGTTTCATTTGAAAAAGCCGCGGCGATTCATGAACTGGACGGGACATGCGACGGGCACTTTGCGGCCGATACGCAAAAAGGGACATGGCAGACCGACGTTTCCTACGATATCAGCCGGCTGCGGTATGATCGATGGCTTTTAAACAACCTCCGGGGAGATTTAACCTACGACCCGAATTCAATGCAGTTGGTAAGCGACGATCTGGAAGCCACCTTTTATTGTGCCGACAGTCCCTGCCCGGATGATCAGGTTACAGGAAAACTGATTGTCAGTTTGCCTTCGGAGACGCAGGCCAATTATGAACTGGAGCTGGCCTATGAAAGGGTCGATCTCCAGCAGCTCATCGCCGCGACACGTCAAATAACGCAGGCCGAATTCGTCAAGGGCCTGGCGGCGGGCAGTTTGGTTTTGGTGGGCAAATTCGATGATCTTTCCCAGCCGCGGGGCAAGTTTAAGGCCAGAATACTCGACATGAAAATGGGACAGCAATCTCTGCTGGGCAAGGTGTTGACAGCGGTTCAGTTAAAGCGTCCAGAAAACTTTGTATTCAATGAAATCGAGTTGGCAGCCGACATTCGGGCCTCGGAATTGATCTTTGAGCGAGTGCGGATGGTGGGCAGCCCTATGGTCTTTCACGGCAAAGGAACGGTGGACCTGAAGTCCCGCCAAATCACAATGGAACTGGCGTCCTGGGACAGGGTACTCCGCGGCGAAGATACCGTTCTTGATATGCTGTTTAGAGGCATTGGCTCGGCCCTGTGGAAAGTGGAGATTCAAGGGGATCTGGATGAGCCCGATGTGAATGCGGTTTTTCTTTCTGTGCTGAAACAGCCGCTGGATGTCTTCAGGAAAAACAATGCAGCTCCCCCTGCACAAGAGGCCCGGTGAAAAATGAATCCTGATGGCACGAAAGATGCCTGTATGATCGGCGCCGGGCCGGCCGGACCAGGAGCTTCACAGGATGCGATTTCAAAAAAAGCCCCGACGCTTAAGCGGGCGGGGCTTTTAACTTTCTCTATTGCAGTGTAATGACGGATTTCGCTACGGCAGGGACTGAACAGCGGTTGCGGAGACCAGCGTGACCGCTGATTTTTGGTTGCCCACAACGGTGCCCTGAATGCCGACCTTTGTTCCGATTAAGCTTTCGAGCTGCCCGGCTGTTTCCTGGGAAGCGGCAACGACATAACACAGGATTTTGCCGCCGGAACCCTGAACAAGGTAGCGTTTTTGCCCGCTTTTTTCGGTATAGACATGCGAGACCTTCAGGACGCCGGAGTAAATAAAGCCGGATTCTTTCGGCAGTTTCTCCAGCTTGGCCTGATATGCTTTTTCGATCTGCTCCTTGGTTTTGGCCAGGGCCTCGTCCTGTTCTTTCAATGCCTTTTCGACGCTGATGCGTAGTTCACACCGTTTGATCCGATCTAAAAGGATCTGGGCGTAGGTTGCGGCTTTCTCTTCGGTGGTCGTTGTCTGCATGGTTTCCAAGGCCTTGCGAACATCAGCATAATTTTGTTCATTCAGCGGCTTTTTGATTTCCAGATCAATTTTGGCCCCCAGTGCATGACACTGTTTGAGTGTTTCGGAATCTTCTTTTCCGGGCTGCATTCCGGCAGGCGCTTCGGCGGGTTCTTTTTCAGCAGTGGTGTCAATTGGGGCAGATGATTCCGTTATCTTTGGATCGATATTTGTAAACTTTGGTGCTTCTGTCTCTTTTGACGGAGGAAGAGGCGATTGGTCCGTGACTAAAGGCTTCGGGGCAGCCACAGCGGGTTTGGGGGCCTGCACAGGACCGACATATTTCAAAAAGTCGGAACTGACCCACAAATACGCTCCGGCAGGCGGCTTAATCTTATAGTAATCCCCTGTTTCCGGCTGGTCGGCCAGCAGTTCGACTTTCCGGCCCTTGCTCAGCTTGGTTTGCATACTGGAGGACCGCATGGCTTCGATATAATCCGAACCGGCCCACACACGAACATTGTCGTCATTCAGTTCACCCATGGCAGGGGTACCGCCCTTAATGTCAACGTAATCTTTATGAATCCACGAGTAGCTTCCTGCCGGCGGAACCACCCTGGCCCAGCCGAAGACTTCCTCCGTGACGGTGACGTTATCGTCACGGTTGATTTTGCCGCAATAGTAATAGGCCGTTCCTTTGCCCGACCGAACATAGATGTCGTTGCCGGTGGCCTTGGCAATAAAAGGATACTGGACATTGGCGGGTTTGCCTGCGACCTGCGGCGTAGTGGTGTCATCAGCGGCTGTTGCGGAAAAAGACAGAACCAGTGAAATCAAAATGAATGTTGATATGATTTTGGAATACATCGTACCATCTCCCGTTTGAATTGGCATTTTCTATATCATCCTGACATATTGTTATCATAACCGACTCAGTGAACGTCAGACTATCACTGCCGGGCGTGAATGTCAAATATTTTCCGCGTTGAGACGGTCGATTTCCTGTTGGCACATCGCTTTTTGGCCCGTATCCGTCAGATGCTCCCGGGCCTTTCTGAGATGGTCGATGGCTTCCCGGGGGCGGTTCAGATAACGGCTGCAGAGCAGCCCCAGCATCAGATGAACCTGCTCGGCGTATTCATAGTTGCCGTACAGGGAGAGGAATTTTTGATAGGCGTCCGCCGACAGCTGCCAGTGGCCCTCGGACATCAGTTGGTTGGCAACGTCAAGCTGGAGCTGCCGCGGCAGAATCTGCGAAGGGTCTTTTTCCAGAAGCTCCCGATAAAGTTTAGCGGCTTGGGCGGCATTCCGGTTGCTCATAGCCCCGCTGATCCGACTTCGAAAGTCCATAATCGCTTTCTGTTGGTCACTGGCTTCAGGCACAGATTCCACACGGGCCGAGACGTTTTTTCTTGCCGATCTGCCTTGATACGGATCGTACCCGTCGGAAACCGCGTCACGGAATTTTCGACGCCGGTTCCACTGGCGGAGCATGGCCCATAAATCATTGTAGTTGCTTTCGATGAGCCCCATCGCTAAAAGCCCAAGAAGCGTGATGATACCAAAGCCGTACCCCGCCAGGTGGGCGTTGTAGGCGATGCCCTGATTGGGGTCGGCCATAAGTACATTATCAAAGAAAATAAGCTTTAGAACAATGAACCAAAGGGCGCGGATTTCGACCGTCCCAATGAAAAAGAACCAGTAAACCACAGTGACCAGGGTATTGGGAAACAGGACCAGGTACGCCCCCGTAACCGCGGCCACCGCTCCGCTGGCCCCAAGGATGGGGTTGTTGGAAATGAGGGTGTACCCGATGGCCGAAAAGACCGCACCGGCCAGATAAAAGCAGAGGTAGCCGATGTGGCCGAGTTTGTCATTTACATTATTGCCGAACAGGTACAGAAAGAACATATTGCCGATGATATGCAGGAGTCCGTGACTAATGAGCCCCGTCCCGCCGTGCAGAAATGCATACGTGACAAACTGCCAGGTACTGGGGTAATTTGATTGGAGGATGAAAGTCTGTGCCCACGGCCTCATGGCCAAAAAATACTGCCCCGTTCGCGGGTCCACGGCCAGCTGCATACTCAGCAGAAAAATGATGACATTGGCCGCGATGAGACAATAGTTCATATACGGCGTTCGTTTGGGTTTTATACTTGTGGCGATCGGAAGCATAGCTAACTGTCTAATTTCAAAGGATTAATGTAAATCATTTCAAGCAGGCGGTATTGTAGCGGGGATGTGGTGTTTGGACAAGCAAATATACCCCTGCAGGGGGTAAAATTACGTCTGTTATGGCGTAACTTGCTTTCGCAACTGGACATAGAAAATATGGAACGACCGGCCCTGCGATTGTAAAGGGTCGTCATAAGCCGATAGTGCTTATGCGATACGGTGGCGTGTGGCCACTGAAAATCGCGGGTTATTACCTTGCGGCAACAGAGCCG
>JAOUFG010000022.1 GCA_029858345.1 Phycisphaerae bacterium | reverse complement strand
GGCCAGACGCTGTATCAAACGAAAAAGCAAACGCAGAGAGCTTGCTCGGTTTTATCATTACAAGCGACATAAGCTATTGGCTCCACTAAGGGTTAAAGAACGAAAATGAAATTGGACAGTAAAACTAGTACCCAGAGCAAATATCCACAGATTCTTTCTTTTTCAAATCCTGAGACTTGGAAGTTCGGGAATTCTCTAAATCACAAAAATCCTTTTGGTAAAAACGGGCAAAATATTTTATATGCGGATGGCGAAATGGCTTTCACTCAAAGCCCAAACAAAGGTATCAACAACGACAACATCTACACCTTCTGGTCCACTGAGGAAAATCCGACGGAGCAGGATATTCAGGGCGGCACGGCGCCAACCAGCCGCAGTCCGGAAAATGACGCGAAATGCAAAAACGATTCCTTTTTGGCAATATAAAAAATGGAAATTCCTCTTAAGGCCCGGAGGGCTTGGCATGTTCGTAGCCGGAGGTGTAAACCTCCGGAAGAAGAGGAAATTACAACTATCTTTTTTTCTGTGTGAACCTCGAAGAGGTGGCATGTTATATGTCGCCCCTGCCGGGGCTTGGTGTTGTTTGTTGATCAGGGTCCGGTGGTTCGCACCACCGGCTACGAATAGAACGGGCCTACCGGCCCTGAAATGAGTTTACGCTAAAAGAATGAATGGATGAATACTGCAATACAACAACTTTGTCTTTGAAAAAGGAGCAAAAACAATGTCGTATCACAGCCTTTACTACCACATCATCTTTTCAACGAAAAACAGAAATACCTATCTGGATGACGCCCAGCTTGAAGAAATGTACAAGTATATGTCAGGCGTTATCAAAAGTATGAAAGCAAAACTCTTTCTTGTAAACGGCCCATCAGATCATGTTCATATTGCCCTGTCAATGAGTCCGGATGTTTCAATTTCAGATTGCGCCCGGACAATCAAAGCCAATACGTCCCGATGGATTCATGAGCGTTTTGAGGGATTACGCGATTTTGCGTGGCAGGAAGGATACTCGGCATTCTCGGTTTCCAAATCCAACATCCAATCGGTCACAAAATATATTCAGAATCAAAGGGAGCATCACAAAACGATTTCTTTCGAAGAGGAGTTGAAAAGTTTTCTCAAAAAGCATCATATTGAGTATAATCCAAAATATTTTCCGGGATGATTATGTCGCCCCTATCGGGGCTTGGGATTTTTTTTGATCCTTTACCGGTGGTTGACACCACCGGCTACGAACAACCCAATCCTCCGGATTTGAGAGGAGGATGACTAAATAATTTTGTGGAGGTTGACACCTCCGGCTACAAAAATACCAACCTTCGGATTTAACAAAACAGAGAAACCTATGACTCAACGAAAAGCGATACAAACGGACAAAGCCCCGAAAGCCATCGGGCCGTATTCACAGGCGCTGCTGGCGGGCAGCACCCTCTACATCAGCGGCCAACTCGGCCTCGACCCGGCCACGGGAAAACTCGCCGAGGGCGGCACCGCGGCACAGGCACGCCAGGCACTGCAAAACATTATGTCCATCCTGATGGACCAGAATATGTCCATGCACAATGTCGTGCAGGTGCAGGTTTTTCTGACCGACATCGGCGACTTTGCCGCCGTCAACGAGGTGTACAAAACCTTCTTTGCCGAACCCTATCCGGCCCGCGCAGCGGTCCAGGTGGCGGCACTTCCGGCCGGGGCGAGCGTGGAAATCCTCGCAACCGCCATGAAGGACTGATTTTTTTCTGTAGAAAAGAACAAACGTGTCACCCCGGCCTCCGAGCCGGGGTCCAGGGCGTCAACGGCTGGATGCCGGATTCCCCCTTCGCTCTATGAGCTACGGCGGGACAGGCAAGTCCGGCATGACAAAGTGCATACTTTAATTCATAATACTACTTGCAACCCAGTTGCAGATACGGTATACTCACTCGATAAATGCAACCCGGTTGCAAAATTATGAACTAAAAACTACGAACTAAGAACTACATTATGGCAATACTGGAAAAACTTAAACTCATCGGTTTGGAACTGAAAAGCCATTCGCCGTTCACCCTGATTGGGGCCGTCACGGGCATTTTGTTCATGCTGGCCGGGCAAAAATGGTTTCAAGGACAGGCGGACACGCTCTTTTCGATATTTCATCCGCTGCATGTCGTGCTCAGTGCCATGGTCACCGCAGCCCTTTTCGAAATCCACCGGAAGGCGAAAAATTTCTTTGTGATCCTCATCATCGGCATTGTCGGCTCCATCGGCATCGCAACCCTGAGCGACAGTATCCTGCCGTTTTTCGGCGAAACGATTCTTGGGGCAGCGATTCCGAAACACGCTGACCTGCATGCCCACGGCAGTGAGCCGGAAGTCCTCCAAAACGTCCATGAACACACCGAAGGATGCGTTCATGATGACGAGCCGGTCCCTGAAACACATGAGCACAGCGAAGATTGCGGGCATCCGCTTTTGCACATCGGCTTTATCGAAGAATGGTACCTGGTATTTCCCGCCGCGATCATCGGGGTGCTGCTGGCTTATTTTCGCCCCAGAACTCACCTGCCGCACGCCAGCCATGTCCTGCTGAGTACCTGGGCGTCCTCGGCGCACATGCTGATGAATACCCATGCGGATATGACCGCGATGCTGCTATTGGGGATGTTCATCGTATTGTTCCTTGCGGTCTGGCTGCCCTGCTGTGTGAGCGATATTGTCTTCCCGCTGCTGTTTGCCGGTTCCGATGCCGAACACCAGCCCCATGCCTGCGTCTTTTGCCGCAAAAAGGACACGTCCGATGAAAAATAAAGCGATCGAACTACTAAATTCCGTTTCGCTTCGCCGCACCGGCCCGCGGTTGGCGATCCTTGAAGCTTTGCTGAATGCCGATGCCCCCCTGACACAGGATCAGATTGCAGATGCCATTGGTGATTCTGCACCCAATAAGACCACCATTTACCGCACCTTGACTCACCTGGTCGAAACGGGACTGGTCCACGAGGCCTTTCTGGAAAACCGGAGCCAACACTATGAACTGGCTCATCACTGCGGCAAACAGTGCTGTCATCCCCATTTTACATGCAGACAGTGCGAACAAACCCACTGCCTGACCGGGGTTTCAACGCCGCTGGTTGAGTTGCCAAAGGGGTTTTCGATACAGCGGCAGCAAATTCACATTGACGGAGTTTGCCCCGATTGCCGAACAAGAAACAAAACTAAAGAAATTGGGCAGATTTGACCGATTCAATAGGAATTATAGGAACTAAACTGATTCATCTTGGGAATATTTGCTGTTGCGTATCCAAAAATATCTAATCGTACTGATTATCCTTGTTGGCAGTTTTGCATTTATCGGATGCGGGGGGCCTGATCATTCTCCAAAAATCAGCGGCAGGCCATCTTATGCCATTACCGTTAATCAACTGGCCTCCCGTCTGGGACTGGTCGTCCAAAAAGCGGGCGACCCCTATTATGAATTGAAAAACGCGAATAATCGTGTGCTGCTGTTCACCTATGAAAACGGGCGGGTTTATGTCAACGGCACGGCGGTCTGTCCCATCGGCACCGTCACGAAAAGCGGCGGCGTAACGTATGTTTCGGAGCTTTTGGTGCCCCAGATTCGGGGGAGCCTTATTTCATCCTATACCCCACCCAAAGCTGTAACTCCCAGTTATCGAACCGCCTCCGGAACAGTAGTCATCGACCCCGGTCACGGCGGCAATGACCCGGGAGCAACCAGCTATTCGGGATATTATGAAAAAGGCGTCAATCTGAGTATTGCACGAAAAGTCGCATCTTATCTTGAGGCCCAAGGCATCCGGGTCATCAAGACCCGCAACCGCGACACCTTTATCGAATTGAACGAAAGAGCGGACATTGCCAACCGGGCCAACGCCGATCTGTTCGTCTCAATCCACTGTGATTCTCACCCCAAAAGCTCACAAAACGGGTACACAATTTATGTCGCCCGCTCCGCAAGCTGGGCCTCCAAAAAAACAGCCGCCGCCATCGAGCAATCCATGGGACAAACAGGGCTTGAGAGTATCGGAATACGAAACCAGGATTTCCGAGTTCTGGTCAGAACATCCTGTCCGGCGGTGTTGGTGGAATGCGGGTATCTGACCAATCCATATGAGGCGGGCCTTCTTTATGACAGCGATTTCCAGGATCGCGTTGCCCGCGCCATCGCCGACGGCATCGTCAACTCCCTCTAATTCCACTTGTATTTACGGGCAACTCTGCTAACGGCGATTCAATGGCCGAATCTTTGTCATTTTGCTTGATTTTGTTCCAGCCGGCTGGTTTAATAAAAGGTGTTTCTTGTCGTGAAGGATCTGTGTTGACTTTGTATAGTGATCCCGATTGAAAATGTCCGTTGGGTCGCGGCTATGTAGGGTCGTGGCCGTAAGTTACGGCTTTACCCGCGGGAATTTACTGCCCTGAAGGGTATTAATATCGAAATTGAAATAGAAAAATGGAATTATCCGTTTCTTTTGTTGTGCCGATTAGCCAGCCGCCAAGGCAAGGAAACCGTTTAAGGAGTCAATAAACGCAATCATGAATGATTTAATACAATCTCAAAACAGCGGAACGAATCATTGGTTCAAGAGTGTTCTTTTGGCCGGTATGCTGCTGTTCGCATTTTACGCCTCGACCCACATGGTTGCGGCGGGCGATACATGGGTCGCGATGGCATGCGGACGGCATTTTTCCAATCACGGGGTCGATACGGTCGAGCCGTTCAGTTTCAACTCGCACCATGCCGGGCCGACGGAAGAAGATATCCAAAAGTGGCCGGGGTGGGCACAGACACTGTGTAAGCCGTTTTCGCTGAAAACCATTCAGAAATGGCACCCGACCGGTTGGATCAACCAGAACTGGCTGACCCATCTGATCTTCTACAAACTGGCATCGTGGTTCGGCGAAGACGGCAGCTATAATTACAACACACTGGTATATTGGAAGTTCGGCATCTATTTTCTGGCCGTCATATGCGTTTATGCAACCGGTAAACTGCTGGGGGCGGGCGACTTTTTATCCGCCGCCGGAGCGTGTTTCGCGATGGTCATCGGCCGAACATTTTATGATATTCGACCGTCCGGATATTCAAATCTGCTCGTGCCGGTATTCATCCTCCTGCTGGCATTGGCGGTCTATAAAAACTACCGGTGGATATGGCTAATCGTACCGCTGATTGTTTTTTGGGCCAATGTCCACGGCGGGTATCTCTACGCGTTTATTATGCTGGTACCGTTCGTGGGAATTCATCTGCTGTTGCGCCTGCCGCGGCGGTGGTCCGTCTGCCTGGGATTCGTCGGATTGTGGCTGGTCATGTACCTGATGAGCTATAAATTCATCAGCAATACAAATTACCTGAAGATCCAGGAACTGCTCGGCAAACCGGATTCAGTTCCTGTCTTGTTCAAGGATAAAATATTAATCATCTGGGGAATCCTGGCTGTTATCTCAGTCATACTGACAGTCCAAAAGAGCGTCCAATCCCCGCTGTTTTACGCCTATCATATCGGCGTTGGCATCATTTATTTTCTCAGCTTGGCGCCCCGATTTTTCCTGGCCGAGATCCCCAGCCGATTATCGCCGCACTTCAAGGAAATTTACAGCCATTTCGTCTTCTCCTCACAGATAACGTTTCTGTTTGTTGCAATCATCGGCTGCCTGCTCATTCTTGCCCTGGCCCTTAAGAAAGAGCGGTTTGTTGCCCTTTCGGCCAAAGGGATTTATCATACTGTTGGTGCCAGCATCGTCTCATTTATCGCCATGATCGTTTTTAACCCGTTTCACCTGACCAATCTGACGCACACCTTTGAGATCAGCGTCAGCAAGCACGCCGAATCATGGCGGCAGGTCAATGAGTGGAAACCGGCATTTGACTGGATGGATAAAACAAGCACAAAGCCCAATCCAGTCGGCAGCGAGGAAGCGTTTGCAGTCCTGTGCGTTCTGACTGGCGTCGCAATGCTGTTCTGGCTAATTGGACATTTTCTCAAGCCACGGCCAACGACCAAGGGCAACCGAAAGAAACAGCGAGATCAAACGCCGGTTGATGGATTCCAATGGCCCAAAATCGACTTGGCCATACTCATTATATCATTGCTAAGTATGTATATGGCCATCCGGTCACGCCGTTTTATCGCCATTGCCGGTTCGGCAGCCGCGCCGGCGGTTTTCCTGATGCTGCTGCAAGGCTGGCAGATGTTCAGTGCACGGTTTTCATGGAAAACAGAAGGCCCGTTGCGTCCGATTTTCTGGCCACCAGCAGTCCTGAAGACTGTGCGTATCGGAACACTATTCGTCGTTCTGGGCCTCGGGACCTTCTGGGGCATGAAATATAACGCATTTATCTTGATCCCTGGCCGACGGATGCTCGTTACTACAGCGTCTTTATGCGAATGACAGCATCTCATCTGAAACCCTTCGAGGTGTGTGATTTTATCAATGATAACGACATCCGCGGGCGTGTCT
Source organism: Phycisphaerae bacterium (assembly GCA_029858345.1). Taxonomy (GTDB): domain Bacteria; phylum Planctomycetota; class Phycisphaerae; order Sedimentisphaerales; family Anaerohalosphaeraceae; genus 4572-13. Next base: position 25,560 of record JAOUFG010000022.1, on the reverse strand, counting down.
TTAATTATTGGACCGAAGGCGGCGCGATCGCCTTTGGACAAAAACCGGATCCTGAAACCGGCCAAGTTCCCTTAAAGCTGTTCATGGACGGCCGTGCCCAAGCCGCTTATAACCATGAAACATTTCGCCTCTGGCAACTGATTCATTCCGGCGGCCCAGCGGTCCAGCAGGCACAGATTAAAGGAAAAAAAATTACCTCAGAAATCCTTAAAGATTCCGGCCAATGGATCGATACGCAGCTTAAAGAACGCGATGTCTGGGTCGTGCTGATGCCGCAAACACAATCGAATTCGACATTTATGAGAGCATTGAAACAACTCGATAATTGGAAAACGGCCTACATTGACGATACCCAGCACCTGCTTGTCGATACGGATACCCCGCAGGGCAAGGCCCTCATCGAACGTATCCTGGCAGATACCGCGGCGTTTCCGGATGCGTTTTCCAAACAGTTAACAACCGCGACGGTCATCATTGAAACCAAGGACAGCAATCGGTTTAAGGAACTGTACGATCTGGTCTCCGGTGCATTCGAGGAGCAACTCTCTCCGACCGCTGCATCCACATTGATTCGATTTTCGGGAATTCCAACCTTCCGTGAGAAGATCGCTGAGTTTTTCCAGCAGTATCTTGACGGCCTGCAAAAAAACAAAGAGGCCTACCGCAAAACAGACGGTTTTGGACTGCGGCTGAAGAGCGCAATCATTGCAGCGCGTTTTCTGGCCAGAGTTCGTCCCGATGCAGGGGAATACATGGATCAAGCCAAACAGTTTCAAAGTGAATTGGAGCAGATCAGTGCCGAGGGGATATGGTAAGACATGGAAGAACGCACCGATCCAGCCCAACCCTTTAAAATCAACTCGTTGAGTGTGTTTTTTCCCTGCTACAACGAAAAGGACTCTGTTCGTTCACTCACGGAAAAAGCCCTTTCGGTGATCGCCGGAATCTGTGCTGACTACGAAATCATTCTGGTCAATGACGGCAGTTCCGACGGCACTGCCGAGATGGCGGACCAATTGGCAAAAGACTATCCAGCAGTGCGTGTGATTCATCACACACAGAACAAAGGGTACGGCGCCGCTCTGCAGAGCGGGTTTCGGGCCGCGACAAAAGAATATGTTTTTTATACCGATGGCGACGGGCAATTCGACATTGCTGAGCTGCCGAATTTGTTGCCGCTCATTAAAGAGTCTGATATTGTCAGCGCATACCGTATCCGCAGGCAGGATAACATGGTCCGAAAGATAAACGCCTTTTGCTGGACAAAACTGGTTTGTTTTCTTTTTAACCTAAAGCTGAAAGATATCGACTGTGCCTTTAAGCTTTATAAACGCGACATCTTCGACCATATCGAAATGCACAGTACCGGTGCCCTGATCGATACGGAAATTCTGGCCCGCGCCCAGCGAAAAGGATATACGATTGCCCAAACCGGCGTCCATCACTATCCGCGTCTGGCCGGACAGCAAACGGGGGCAAATATCAAAGTGATTCTGCGGGCATTCAAAGAACTTCTTAAACTGCGAAAAGAAATCTTAACATCCTCATGAGAGTTTATCGCACACAACAATATATTCGTCCGGACCTGCAGGCCCACATCTATTCCCGGGAGCTGCTGAGCAATGTCCGCAAACTGAAAGGGCTTTGCCCCAAACAAACAAAATTCTGTGCCGTCGTCAAGGCCAACGCTTACGGACACGGCATCACCGAGATTGTCAATATTCTGGTGCGCGACGGTGTTGACGCATTTGCGGTGGCCACCTTTTATGAGGCCCTGCATATTTCCACCATGGTTCAGGGGCAAATGATTTTTATTCTGGAACCGCTGAATCCTTCACAGTCCGTTCAGGAAATCCAGGCCTGCGCCCAAAAAGGGTTCCACTGCGTGCTGGCCTCTCTGGATTCACTCAAATATGTCCGCGAATCCCTCCAAAGCACATCCGGCGTGTTGAAGGTCCACCTGAATATCGAAACGGGGATGGGGCGGTGCGGCATTGAGCCCGAACTGGCTCAACAACTGCTCGAACAGATCGACGCATGTCCCAATCTTGAACTGGCGGGTGTCTATACCCATTTTGCCACCGCAGACGAAGAGGACCTGTCCTATGCATACGAACAGCAGGATAACTTTGAACGCTTTCTAAACGAACACCGGCTTAAAGACCGCCGCATCCTGATCCACGCCGCCAACAGTGCCGCAACCATTAAAATGCCCCGGGCCCACTATGATATGGTTCGCTGCGGGATCTCCATGTACGGTTATTATTCACGCCGAATGCAGAATCCTCCAATCGAACTGACCCCAGTAATGAAATTGATGGCCCCAATTACGCAAATAAAATCCATCCCCGCAGGTCACACGGTAAGTTATGGTCAATCCTTTACCACGCAGCGAGGCACCATCGCCGCGATCGTGCCTTTGGGATACGCTGATGGTTATCGCCGCTGTTTTTCCAATACGGCTAAAATGAAAATCGGAAATCAATTTGTCCCCGTCATTGGCAGAGTCTGCATGGATCAGGTCATTCTGGACGTAACCGACATTCCGAATGTACAATTAGGTCAAATGGCGATCGTCCTGGATAATGATCATGATTCGCCCTGCTCGGCATACGCGCTTGCGGATATGGCCGACACGATTTGCTATGAAATCCTGACATTGGTCCATGCACATGTCAATCGAATCGTTCATTGACGTGAGGGGGCAAAAACATTATAATAACTCTGAAGAATATTCATGAATGACAAATCCGTCAATTTGTTTATCTACGGTTCCCTTCGTGACCCCTCTATTTTTGAGTCCGTCTGCGGATACAGTTTTTCCCTGAAACCGTCAGGTTCAAAACCCGAGAACGTACTGTATGCGGAATTAGCAATGCTGTCCGGCCACCGCCGGGTCAGCCCGGATAATGTGTATTTTTATGCCATTCCCGATTCGACCGCAAAAGTAGAAGGGTTTGTTGTCTATGATGTGCCGCCGTCAGCCATGCAGGTCATTGACAAATATGAAGGCAGGCTCTACGACCGTGAAACCGTCAACGTCCATACCGCCAATGGAATCACACAGGCCCAGGCCTATCTGGCCAGCCCTAAATCGATGCGGCAGCGATTCGGGGACCGTTTTCATGTGAATCTGATCCACGAATTATGGTTACGCAAGCGTATCGAAAAATTCTTTCATCGGCATACTCGCCCCGGCGAAGTATCCATGGATGCGGATATTGAGCGCCGTGCCCGCCGCGAACTGCTTGGAACAACGGAACGGGATCTGGTTATCAGCCACCTGGGACATGACGCCGTCAGCGACTATTTTTTAGAACACGAACTGAACCGCCCCTGTCCGTCTTTTAAGCATCTCCACGGAAACCAACAAGCAGAACCGTATTTTGAAAACTATCTGGCCCTGCTGATCAAGCAGTCACTGCTAAATCACTTCGAGTCGATGATCTATGGCCGCTTTCGCTTTGAACTGGATCGTTTTTGCCCGAATCAACGCTATTACACGCGTCATTTGAGCTTACTGATTGCGCTTCGAATCATTAACTCCAATCATTCCTCGGTCGACCTGATTTTACAACGGGGACTGGAAACCATGCCCGCCGGCTCATCATTTGACCTGATTGATTATGTCAAATATGCCGTCGCGGCCGCCGAAAATGCATTCGACCCGCGTGTGGTCCAGGCCAACCTCCAGATTATCCGTAACAACTTTCAGCCCGGCCTGGTCCCCTTGGGCACTGAAGTGGAATTGAGCAATGTGGGGCATCGAGCCATCCACAATTCAACTGCCAATCAAGATCCGCTCTTTGACGGTTTTCGTTATTTCGGGGATTTTGCCCTGGACATCCTTGGGTGGAAGCTGGGAAGCTATATCGATGATCATTCCGTCACCAATGCTAAAAACTGCCGCGGATTTCTCGAACTGGCGCCCGGACGGCTAAACACGTTGGGCGAAATCTCAAAGCCCTCCACAGCCGACCCATGGGTCCTCAATCAGATCATCCGCGAAATCACATCATTTTTTCCGATCAATCCACACAGTCTCCATTTATCCTTCCAGCTTCGACGAAGTCAAATTGGCAGACAAAATGTGCTGCCGTTGAGCTTTGTCAAATGCCTCTTTGTTCTGGGCGGAGGCACCGAAACCACCCGCTCGGGAAAATTGTGGATTTCACGATTGTTTAATGATGAAATTGAACGGAGTAAGTACGGTGAAGAACTGGTATTCGCCAGAACCAGTAAACGCAAACCGCATTTGTCCAGCGATTTATACGAAAACAAGGACACCAAAAAACCCGTATTTATTCACCAATATAAATTTATCCGTCTTGAAAAACGGGCGAATTATGAACCGCTGATCATGGCATTGAAAGGACTTCAAATCGCGATGAATCCGGCGGATTATCTAACAACCGATCAACTTGCCGCCAGCCGGCGACTTCGTAATGAATACGAAGAACTCAAGGAATGGGCCGCTAACCCGACACCCATCGCGCGGACCACCAAGGGACGTTTTCTCGACGCAATCTACGATGGCCTGATGCACGAGGCCCATAACAGACCTTATCACAAACGGCACTATATCGATTGGGCACTGGGGGCCGTTGACCTGCAGATCCGCCTGTTTAATCAGCGCATTGAAAAAGGCGAACCTCAGCGGCCGCCTTTCCCGATTCAAAAACCCATTTGAATCCCTACAGCATCGTCTCAACCACCGAAACGAGTTCTTTAACATGACTGGCAGAAACAGCCAGTTCAGATAACTCCTTTTCATTCAAGTTCAATTCGATGATTTTTTCCACGCCGTTGGCGCCGAGCATAACGGGGACACCCACAAAGGCCCCGCCAACGTTGTACTGGCCATCGCAATACGCACAGCAGCTCATGATGGTTTTGCTGTCATGGAGAATCGATTCGGCCATTTTAACCGCCCCGGCCGCAGGTGCGTAATAGGCGCTGGTCCCCTTGAGGTTGACGATCTCGATACCGCCCTTGCGTGCCCGCTCAACGTGCATATCGATCCTGTTCTGCGGCATCAGTTCGCCCAGCGGAATTCCCGCCACCGACGTAAACCGCGGCAGCGGCACCATATCATCGCCGTGGCCGCCCATCAGCACGCCCCGAATATCGGCAATATCGACACCCAGATCCTCGGCAATAAAACAGGCAAACCGTGCCGAATCCAAGGCCCCGGCCATGCCCATGACACGGTTTTTCTCAAACCCGCTGATCTTTGCGGCGACATACGTCATCACATCCAGGGGATTGCAGACAACGATAATAAAACTGTTCGGCGAGGTGCGAACGATCTGTTCGGTAACGGATTTGACAATCCCGGCATTTTTAGCCAGAAGGTCATCCCGGCTCATGCCCGGCTTGCGCGGCATGCCGCTGGTGATAATCACGATGTCGCTGTCGGCGGCCGCATCCCAGTTCGTCGTCCCAACCACGTTCCCTGCTGAAGCGTTAACCCCTTTAAGCTGAGCCATATCCAGGGCCTTACCCTCAGGCAGTCCTTTGACAATGTCGATCAGGACGACATCACCCAGGCCCTTCGAAGCGGCTATTTGAGCCGCAGTTGCACCTACATTCCCTGCCCCGACAACGGTAATCTTTGCTCTGCTCACATTTTTCTCCTGTGGTAAATGTTCTATTACTATTTCAAATTCTGCATTTGTATACCCTTCAGGGTAGTAAATCCCCGCGAGTAAGCTCGTAACTTACGGCCACAGGCGATCCCGGATCAAGTCCGGGATAAACTCCGCCGCGCAGAAACGGGAAATCTCAATCGCGATCAGTATATAATTTGGATTAGGCGGATTCAACTCATAAGTGCAACTGAGTCGCCAAAATTGTTGTGAGCTGGTATACTCTCTCACTGGATTTTGGTTACCTCAGCCAAAAGGGACAGGAAACACCTTTTGCCCTTAAACATCTTGCAAAAGAGCAATGGCGGCAGTAATTAATTCATAAATTTGCAGCTGAGCGTTGCAGTCAAGAATCCAGTCGTTTGCATCCGGACTTTCGGCATTAATACATCCGTTGGTTTTATGCAAAACATCATGTTGGAGCTTATCAATAGCCGCTCTGTAGTTTTGTTCATTAATAAGTTCAAGAACAGCGTTGATTTTGTTAGTAAGCGATTTCTTCAAGTTTTTGTTTTTGAAGTTGCTATCACCGAAAGCATTGATTGTCTGTATCGTTTCTTCTAAAATGTCTTCGGATTCTTCTATGGGATCATAAGAATTTAGAAGAACAAAAACTTTATTGCCTCTGGTGAGGGCCAAATCCGGTCTGTCATTTTTGTCAAAATCTCCGGTTATAATTGAATAGGTAGCGCCAATTGTATAGGCAGCTCCCGGCGTAAAAGTGCCATCATTATTTCCTTTCCATATAGAGAGTGTATGGCCGGATCCAAGGATATTCGTACTTAAAACAAGGTCGAGGTCACTGTCTTTATCAAAATCTTCGGTTGCAATTGAATAGGCAAATACCGGATAGTTGACCGGATCCGAGAAAGTACCATCGCCGTTTCCCAGTAGCACAGAAAGGTCTCCATTACCTCCTATGCGGGGGTATGAGCCAATCAGGATAATGTCAATGGTGTTATCGTTATCGAAATCTCCTACGACCATACCGCATGGTGTATAGATATTTCGATTAGTTTCATTGCCTACCGGAAAATAACATGGTTCCTGAAAAGAACCACCTTCACTTCGCAAAAGGATTGCAACCTCACCGGGATAACCGCAAGCCACAACAAGGTCAAGGTATGTATCACCGTTTAAATCAGCTGTTTTTACAACCGACGGTGCATTTATGGTATGAAAAGGTGTAAAGTTAAAATTGCTGTTTCCGTCGTTTAAACCAATATATAAACCATTGTGATACGCTGATACAGCCAGGTCGGAATCTCCATCATTATCGAAATCACCACTTGTAATGCCGTGTATTTCATCACTAAAAGGTATGACATCGCCAGCACCGAACCCTCCGGCACCGTTTCCCATAAGCAATGTAATATGACCATCATTGCCATAATCGTAACCTACAATTGCCACATCTAAACTATTACCACCGTTAAAGTAGCCGCTTGTTAAATACCTGGGAAGTAAAGCGTCAAACGAATATATCTGTGCATCGCTGAATGCTCCGTCTCCGCTGCCCAGCAGAACAGAAATAGTATCGGAATTACTTAAATTGACTGCTATTAAATCCAGGTTATCATCATTGTTGACATTTACTGTGATTATTTGACTCGGATTATTGCCTACTGTGTATTCCACAGGCGGATCAAAAGAGATATCAGCACTTACCAGCTTAACCAAAAAAACAAGCATTAGCATAGCCATCTCAGATTGTTTTAATAATATTTTCATCTTAAAATCCCCTTTCTTCTCAGGTAATAAGTTCCACAGTTTATCTATCGTTGTTTCTTTCCTTGCACTTTAGGAAATCCTATACACTGTGGGGAGAACTTTTATCGGGCCCTAATCTCCTTAAATCACGACAAATTTTATCTGTCATCCTCCAAATACACAGTTTAAAAAACACGATTAACTCCTAACATTGTCGATAATTTTACAAAATTCACTACCACAGGGTCAAGAAAAATCCATTCCATGCCCAGTTCTCCTCAAAATTCCGTATAGATACGGTTTCTTCTGCTTCCTATCACTTCCATTTGTTACTTTTTCGTAGACCCTGACTGCTCTGGCGTTCGAAACATCAGTTTTTTCAGTGAGAGTTGACATTAGTCATGTCCAATCGGTATTCATTTCAAGCGTTTGATTCTTTCAAGGATTTCATAAAACAGCGACCTCGACACCAGCACCTCAATTTCGAGCAAATCAATATTGAATCGCCATAGCCGGAAAAGGCGGAGAGTGCTTCCGAAAAATTGACTCGGGAAATCGGCTGACATCGTCCGGAAAAATGAGACATAAACTGTCCCTAATTAAATTTTGAGTTTCAGACGTAATTTCCTTGAAATCCATGGGTCCAATCGTTATCGTTTTATCCCTGTTTCTTCGGCGGCGTAGCCAAGCGGACTAAGGCGACGGTTTGCAAAACCGTTATTCCGTGGGTTCGAATCCCACCGCCGCCTTGAATAAAATTTTGGCACTTTTTTTGCCGTCTCCCCGAAAGTCCGATAACTCCCATTTTTTCCTGTCAAAATCGGCTTTTTTCGTCGTGCCTTTTACCCCAACAAAACGGTTTTATCCCTTTGCTTGACTTGACTTCAAAAAATCTATATAATAGCGAAATAAGATTGCATTTTCCGGGGGAGCAGGTATATTAAATACTGGTCATTTGGCAAAACATCTGACAGAGAAAACGAACGCCCCCAGAGGCCGGAAGTTTGACAAGAAAAATGTTCAACGAAAGAATGGAATCACAGGAGGCCAAAATGCTTAGAACTAACAGTACAAACAAATCGTTAGGGACAATGTTTATTGCCGCTCTGGTTATGGCAAGCAGTATCTCTGTCGTCGTCACGGCAGCCAAACTGCCTGCTTCTAAAACGGAAGAGCAGCAAGCCCTCGAAGCCAAAGAGGCCCAGGAACAGGCGGTCATCACAGACGAATCTGTTCCCGTTCCGGAGAAGGTAGCCGTTGAGAATCTGCCCGAGGATACAACGCCCCGCTACACGATTAGCCAAATCGCATTCAGTGGGAATACCTTGTTTACCGATGAGCAGCTTTTGGCAAAGATGCCTGATATCTTTAACACGGCTAAAGACGGTTCCATCGAATCGGCCAATCTGTTTGATCTGCGCGGCATTAAAGCAATCGCGGCGGTGCCCGGGACAGAACAATCGGTTTCGGCACGAAGCATCGACGGATTTCTTCGATATCTTCTTTCGCTTTACCAGAACAAACATTATGCAGGAATATATATTTATATGCCCGGTCAGGCACTTGAGACGGGTGGAGCTCTGGAACAGGGCACCCTGCCCATTCGCGTTCTTGAAGCGGCCGTGTCGAATGTCTCTTCGGCTTATTACGATCCCAATAATCAGTCGGTTGAGGATGGCTATTTAGATCCTAACGCCCTTCTTGGCTGGTCCCCTGTTAAAGAGGGCCGGGTGATGAACCGCAAGAAGCTGGATGACTATATCAATTTGCTGAACCTGAATCCAGACCGGTATGTGTCTGCGGTTGTTTCAAAAGGCACCGAACCCGACACGCTGGCCGTCAAATATAATGTGTACGAGGCGAATCCCTGGCATTATTTCATCCAGGTCGATAATTCCGGCACGAAAGATATACAATGGCGGCCCCGATTTGGCCTGATCAACACGAACCTGCTGGGTTTTGATGATAAGTTTACCGCAATTTACCAGACCACGCCCGATTCGACATGGGATGACGCATACGCCGTTTATGGCGCCTATGACTTCCCCATCGCCGGGCCCAAACTGCGGCTGAATTTGTTTGCCGGTTATAATGAATTCGACATCACCGATCCTGACATTAATTTCCTGGGATCCGGTAAATTTGCGGGCGGTACCCTGCGGTATAACGCCGTGCAGTTGGATGACTGGTTTTTCGATGTAACAGGTACGATTCAATATGAAGAAAGTAAGTCATCTCCCGATTTACCTTTCCCCGACTTCGATTCGAATATCCACATGGCTCTCTGGGGTGTGGGTGCGGACTTATATAAAACAACTGACATGACGGATACGTTCCTGGGTTTCAGTATGCTCAGTCCCTTTAACAGCTCTGACCAGGCGGAAATGACTTTAGCTCGAGGATCGGGAACTGTTGATGACCGTTTCCACGTTTATTATTTTAACGCACGGCACAGCCGCTATCTGGACGTCGATAAAATCCAGCGTGCGTCCGCCAGTTTCCGGTTTATTACCTCGGACGACCGCCTGGTACCTTCGAAGATGACCTCGTTCGGCGGGATGTACACAATTCGTGGATACGACGAGTCCGAAATCGTTGCCGACGGCGGACTGATTGGTTCTTTGCAGTATGAATATGACCTTGTCAGAAAAGGTCAAATTGAACTCTTTGGACAGGAAGTGGACGAAAAAGAGCGTAAACCGTTCCTGAAAAAACTGGCTCCGCTGGCTTTTCTGGATTACGGGATGGCTCGCATCAAAGATGCGACGGCTACTGAAGATACCGATGAGGAACTTTGTTCGGTGGGCGGCGGGATTATTACCGAACTGGGAGACAACTTTACAGGTACAGTCTATTATGGGTATCCTTTGATCCCAACTGACGATACACGTTCCGGCAAGGGCCGGGTACATGCGGGGTTTTTACTAAGGTGGTAGAAACCGGATAAGAAAAAACTAAAATTTAATATTCGAGGGATAAAAAATGAAAACTCTTGCACACAATCCGTTCGTACGTATTGCGCACAAATCGCTTGCATGCATCCTTGCATTCTGCATTGTAAACATGCCCGTCTGGGCACTTGAAATGGGTGATACGACCATAACTCAGTCTGCCGGTTCAGCAGGTCTCACTGGCTCAGGTAATACCGTTTCGGTTGACTTGATCAGTAATCATGCTGTTTTAGACTGGACAAAGATGGATATTGGTGCCGGAAAAGCGATCGATACGCTTGCAGTTGCAGGTGCCGGCAGTTATTTGCTGAACCGTGTTAATGGCTCCGAACAGGCAGTTTTCAACGGCGTCTTAGATGCCTTAGGAAAGAATATATTCATCGTTAGTCCCAACGGCGTTATTGTGGGTCCCAATGCATCGATTACCGCATCCGCTTTCACCGCAGCGGGCCTGAACATCACCAATGACGATTTTACCAACGGTATCTATAAATTCGTGCCGTTTGAAGGAGGCATTGTGGGTGATGTAACGAATTATGCGACTATCGAGAATGTAACCGACCAAGTGGCGTTTCTGGGCAAAACCGTTCTAAATGACGGCACTGTTTCGCTTCCTTCAGGTGGCGTTGTGGTCATGGCGGCCGGTGACAGCATCTATCTTGGCGACCCGGGCGGCAAAATTATCGTTGAAATGACCGGAATCGACGAGGGAAGCGTTACCAACACTGGTGAAATTGAAGTGCCAGAAGGAAAGATTATCTTGGCCGCAGGTGACATTTACTCCATTCCGCTGCAGGTTGAGTCCGGCACGGGGCGGGTTGGTCAGTTTGGAACAGCATCTGTCGACGGCATCGAAGGCGATGGCGGCCAAATTACTTTAACCGCCGCGGATGTTGTTGTTCTCGGCGAAAACAGTATAACCTCTGCTAATGCCGGAGACAATGGGGATGGTGGTGACATTATCGTTTACTCACCTGACTCTGCTCTGTTCCGTAAAGGCGCTTTGGTCGAGGCCAAAGGCGGCATTGAATCCGGCAATGGCGGTTTCTTTGAACTTTCCGGTAAACAATACGTCGAAACCATGGGCAGCATCGACCTGACGGGCACACAAAACGGGACATTTCTCATTGATCCGCTTGATCTCTGGATTGTGGATGATGTTACCATTGATGTAACAGAAGATCCCGCGGAAACATGGAAACCGACTAATGACGCGTCCGTTTCCCAGTTAGATGTCGATGATTTGGAAACTTACTTGGATAATTCTAATGTCACCTTGTCCACTCTTGGTACTCCGCCTGCAGATGGACAGAATGGCGACATCATTTTTGATTACGACAGAGAGCTTCACAGTGGAGCCAGCGAAACATCGAACAATTCACTGATCGTTGAAGCTGATCACAACATCGAATTCAAGGCTGGCAGCAGTATTAATTTTGAAGGGGATGGCAGTGTTGAACTCTATGCCAGCACTCATGGGGATTCACCCGACTATGATGGCGCCGTTATAGCACCCAAAACCGGCAAGTCTCCCTACAATATAAAGACTGCCAAAGGCGACATTATTATCGAAGCCGGCAGCGGTGGAATCGACATGGGCGCCTTGCAGATCGGTTTCGAAAATGCTGTTGGTGACGAGGCCCATCTCAGACTCTTGACAATTAATGGCAACGAGGTAACCATTGATTACGGAGACGAAAACCCGGACCTGACACCTGACGATTTCGATATAACTGTTCAGCACCTCAACGCTGAGGGCAGACGATATAGTTCTGTTTATGTTAAATCCGCGGGTGATTTAACCATAAACGGCGAGTCAAGTCTGGGAGGAGCTGTTCATGCAAAAACAAATACGACTTCTACTCCTGACAATGAACCTGCCAAGTCCTTTGCCTGCCTGATTGCTGACGGCGATGTCTATATTGACGGCAAGGTCTTTTCCGAAGCTGAAAGCGCTGGCCAGACCGACGCTGCTGTTTGGATCGGTGCCGGTACAAATAATCAGTATGAACCGGGCGATCCTCGTTATTACGAAGGGACCGTTACGGTCTTCGGCGCTAGTAAGATCATTCAGGCTGATGCCAAAACCTCAGCCGATCCCGAGGTAGCAAAAGCAGATGCTACGATCAGGATTTACGGTTCTGAGATTAACCTGGACGGGAGCGTAGAGTCTCTTGCTAAGGATATTAAATACACGAAGAATGATCCCGTATCTGCCGATTCAGGTTACACGCATGAGAATGCTGAATACGAAATCGACCCGGAAGAACCACTTTCAGATGGTTCAAGTCCGATGTACGATAAGTTAATCAAGGGCACTCGCACACTGCTCGATATCGATATTACCCGAGACGGCAGTTGCCTGAATTGTGCCAATGAAATACAAGTTATCTTTGCTTTGCTGCCTGATGCGGACACAATTAACTGGCGCACCGGTTATACAATCGACAGTATCAATTTCAACCCGGATTCCCTTTTGGTGCTGGACAATGATACACTCCCGGATAATGTCACCATAACTTCTATCACAATAATACCTGATGGAAGTGCCAAGGGTACGGTAACAGTTGTTGGCGATACACTCGTGTATATTCCGCCGTCTTATGATAATGACACCGTATTCTACTGGGACGGCTCAAGCCAGTATGCTACTTTCACTGATACGTTTTACTACCAGGTGGAAATCACCACGGAAGACGGCAGTACTTATCTCTCGCCGGAATCTGCACTCGTGACAATTACCGTTCAAAACCAGGTGCCAATCCTGGCTCCTGACAGCGATACAATCCATATGAACACGAGTGCCGACTTCGATCTGTCCAGCTTAGTAACCGATCCGGACGGCACACCTGGAGAATTGTTAGATCCTGACAATTTCGTTGGTACCTACGGTGATTTGACATACGGTATCGTTGAAGGGCAGACCCCGGTCAGCGGCGGTTCGATCCTGACGGATACAAATCCCGGCGGTCTTCCGGATCCTCTGGAAATCTCCGGTGATACCATCACCTACACTCCATATGATGGCTATGTCACTCCGGGCGGCGAATCGACCACGTTCGGCTACAGCGTCACAGATAGCAGTATTGTCGATGATCAAGCTGTTGTTGTTAAGCAAACCGAAAACCTCGATGTAACAGTTACCAACACGTTGCCGAGTGGCGCAGTTATATTGGACGATGCACATATGGATGCTGTCGATGAAGAACTAAGTGTTGACAGCGGCAGTTTCACAGATGCTGAAGACGATTTCATCATTGCCGGAATCACCAAGGCCGATGACGACGACAACAAAACATTCGGCGGTACTCTGGTGTATAACGGTACCAATGATCCTTACAATGATGATGTTGACGGTACGTATGATTACACCGCCGATGGAGCATTACCCGGTTACACCGGTGAAGATGATTTTGACGCCCAACTCTGGGACGGACAGCGTACCTATTACACAGATGGCAGCAGTGAAGCAGTTTATGGTTCCGGTACGATTGACCTCGAGGTGACAAATGAAGTGCCAACTGGCGCCGTCGTCCTCGAAGATGCCCCGATGAATGCTGTTGACGAAGAACTGGCTGTTGACAGCGGCACTTTCACTGATAGCGACGGGGATGATTTTGCGATTACTGATATCACCCCTGCTACCGATGATGAAAACAAGGCCTTTGGCGAAACACTGGACTACAATGGTACTAAAGATCCTTATGCTGCTGGGGATACATATAACTACAGCGCCGACACAGATATTCCAGGTTATGTTGGCGAAGATGACTTTGACGTACAACTCTGGGATGGACAAATTGATTATACGTTCAAACAGGTTGATGGTGTTTGGGTTGTTGACACGGCAACCAATGTCTATGGTTCCGGTACGATTGACCTTGAACTGACCAATGAACTGCCGGAAGGCGATGCATGGTTCGGTCAGGTTCATATGGATTCTCAGGATGTTGGTCCCCAGGACCTTGAAGTTGATTTTGGGGCCGGCGTTAATGTCAGCAGTGACACATATACCGGTTCTGTGATTGGCAGCGACAACTATGGCGGAACGCTTGTGTATGACGGCGACACCTGGACCTACAGCACAGACCCAACGCTGCCGGGTTATGTTGGTGATGACAATGACGACTACGGCCAGGGTGGATATGTTGCTGATGACCTGTTTACCGTGAATCTGTCCAGCGACCTGGGTCAACAATATGACTACTGGTTCGACGAAGAACCGGCTCCGGATGGCTATGAGTTTTATGCACCGTCGGAGATATACAGAAAGGCCGTCTCTGCTCAAGGTACCGTTTCTGTAGACATTACCAATGCCCCGCCGACGATTGATGGTACTGTAACCATCGAACATATGAATGAAAATATCGAAAACAAGGTCTTTGCGACCGATCATTTGGATGGCAATCCCATCAATGAGCTTGATCCACTAAGTATCAGCGATACCACTAGTCCAGGTTTTGGGGATTTAACCCTGATCGATAACGGCGACGGCACTTACTCTTACACCTATGAGCCAATAGAAGGTTTTGTTGGTAATGACAGCTTTGAGATTACAGTATACGACGGTCAGCGTGATTATGTATTTGTTGATGGAGAAATCCAGAGTAATTCTCTTGTTCCCGTTCAAGGTACGGTCAAGATGGAAATTACCAATATCATCCCGTATGCGGCAGGCGACCTTGGGGAAGTTACCCCGGGCGATTCTACCCGGCAAAACGATGTGACATCACCGGTCTTTGTTACAGACCCATTGGATGCTCCGCAACAGGATATCCTCGATAACTTGTCTATTGTTCCGGGCATTTATACCCTTCCAAGCGGCAGCAAGCTTGAGTTTAAGTTCAACGGCACTGAATGGGTCTGGATTTATACACCTGCTCCGGGTGCTCCTGAAAATGAAACATTTACAATTAATGTTTGGGATGGGCAATATGACTATACCAATATCGAAGTACGCACAAAGGTCTACGGGGAAGGAACTGTCCAGGTATCCTACACCTCGACTCCTCCGACCATTCCCGCGGCTCCGCTGCCGCTGCTGGAAATCCCGGAACTGAAAGGGTGCCCGGCTGTGATGGAAGCGGCTGCACTTGAACTGGCTGTCAACTCCGATGAACTGCAACTGCTGATCGCCAACTCCATGGCCACCAACCCGAACCTGCAGCCGTGTGATGCCTGTGAAAACCTGCTGACAGCTGCTGCGGCTCTGAAGGGTATCAATCCGGAAATGATGGCTGCGATGAACGCGATATTCAATCAATTGGCTCCTCCGGATGCGCCGTTCACTCCGGAAGTGTCGGCATCAATCCAAACAGCCTTTGCAAGCTTCAGAGAGATGGAACCGCAACTGGCTTTGATGTCTGCTGAAGAGTATGAGCAGTATCAGCAATACGCCATGACCGATGAAGTCATTGAGGCGTTCGTCAGCTATGTTGCTGTTCTGGACAATGATCTGAAGCTTCCGGTAGGCGATACGATGGCCCTTGTGATGGACAAGTATTTTGGACCGATTGAAACAAGCGAAAACCCGAATATCGGAGCTTATATTCTTGGGTTGATCCAAGCGGCTCAAACTGCCGCCGAACCCATCGTTGCATCAGCAGATTAACACTCAAATACAGTGATACACCAAACCGCCGAGGGCATTGAACCTCGGCGGTTTTTTTATGTCGTTTTAACCTCTGGAAAAACGCTTGGACAGCGTTACCACAAATAAAGCCATCAGGCACGCCCCCGCCAGCGACTCCAGCATGGTGACCACACGCGTCAGGATGTCCGCGGCCGGATAAATATCCCCGAAACCCAGCGTTGTAAATGTCACCGTACTGTAATAAAGCCCTTCTAAAAACGCTAAATGATCAGACTGTTGGGGCCTTTCCAAACCGTATTGAAATGCAAAAGACGCAGCATCGGAGTGATAAAAAAGGGCACATAAAATGATGATGACAGCGCCTGCCCCCAAGACGCGTATGGGGCGTTCGCCATAACCAAACAACAGCCGGCCTAAAACAAATTCCGGCAATAACCGAAGCCCCATCAGGAGCCCCCGTGCCGCTTTTTTCACTGCGGACAGCTTCTCATAGCCGCAGCCCCGAAATCGCTGCCAGAAATACGCACAGCGCTCAGCGTAAAAACATTCTCCCGCTTGTTGGTAATGGCCCGCTTCCTGACAAACCTGTTTGATAAATCGCCAGAAACTGGCGTCATCACCAAAACGATTGCGTGCAAATGTGATATTATCATAGATCGGGACCGATTTATGACGGGAATAAACCCCTGCGAAATCACAGCTGTTTTCAAACTTGACATCGGAAAAATTAACCCCCTTTCCGAAGCAGGTATTCGTAAACCGCGTATCGCCTCGGAACCGGGCTCCATTAAAGAGTCCGTATCCTTCAAAGGTGGCCGTCCGGAACATGGCCAGTCCGTAAAAAACGGCATTTCGAAACGTACAGACCCGATGGAATGTGCACCCGTCAAAACCGGCCAGTTTCTTGAATTGGGCACAGCTGAACCGTGTTTGGCCGACAAACTCCGACGAATTGAAGAGGACATCTTCCTCAAAAATCACGTTTAAGCTTTCCGGTTTCTCCCATGAGCCGGAAAAAACAACATCGTTCTCAAATGTGCAGGCATTGAAGTGGACCGGCTGGGACAAGACAAGCGTTTTTGAGGTTTCGCTTATAATTACCTTCAGTTTTTCAGCCTTGAGGGGATTTTCATTTGAAAACAAAAGATTCAAATCAAATGCTCCCGCGATATGGCAACGATCAAGATGAACGGCGGCCCCGTCAGCGAGTGCCTGAAGAAGATGTTCTGCGGAAATTGTCGTATTGGACTGCTTCAGTTCCACGGTCTGCTCCTGTCAATGATTAATCGGGTTGGCTATGTAAAACAGTCAGAATCTCCTGCTTCCTGGGCAATGCCTCATGCAGTCCGAAACGGCTTCGCATGAGTGACTCGGCGGCAATTGCGAATTGAACCGCTCGATCGGGCGGATCTCCCGTGCCAAAACAAGCCGCTAATGCCCCAATAAACGCTGAATCACATCCGGTTTGATCGACAACCTCAGAGACGATGCCCTCCAGATGCCGCGGTCCCTTGGAGTCAATGACCAAGGCCCCCCGCCATCCTAAACTGATGACGACGCAATTGGCGCCGCGAGCCACTAACTCAGTGCCAATGAATTTGAGGTCCCCCTCGCCCCCTGCCCCCAATTCCGAAGCACACATCATTCCCTTGAATCGCAAAACAAGGATGTCGGTATTATAAAACTCCATCGGCCAATCGAGTGAGTGGATGATTTTGCGGCTTGCCTGGGGCAGTTTGGCGCTAAAAATCGTTCGGGTTTTGTGGATTTGAGCGGACCGAATCGCCGCGACCGATGCTTCTCGGGGAATCGCATCATCAATCAATATCACGTCCGCTGAGCTGATCTGCTGTTCCGCGGCGGCATATTCAATCTCATCAGCGCTAAGTACACGATTGGCCCCGGAAGAGCGACAACTGCGATTTTCTCCCTGACCATTGACAACAGTAACCACAATCCCCGTACTCATCGCCTGAGTGGGATATATCAGGTCCGTCTTAATCGTGTGACGCTGCAGATTCTGGCAAATTAAATCGCCAAAGCAATCCTCCCCCACCCTGGCCAACAAGTAGGTATCGCATCCACAAAGGGCAACCTGAATGGCCTGATTGACCCCCCTCCCGGCAGGAACAGTGGTAAATTCGCTGCCCTCCGACACCTGTCCGGGGTCCGGGTATTCATCGCATTTAACGGCCATGTCAATAAGGGCCGGGCCGATCACTATGACTTTCGGATTCCGTTCTGCCATTTTCACTCCCAATCAAAATCCATCCCGAATTTTTTATTACTATACCGTATCTTGATCCTTTTGGAAAGTATTTTTCAATTTAAGATTCGGGTGTGTCCGGAGGAAGGTTTAAAGCTTTTATCGGGGGCTGTTTTTGTTTATAATGACCCCAAAAGAAACGACAGGGAACAATCGTGAAACATTATCAAATTCAGTTTCAGCCGGATAATTTGACCGCCCTGATCCACAAGGGAGCCACCCTGCTTGAAGCGGCGGGACAGGTGGGGATTATTCTTTCAACGCCCTGCGGCAGTGCCGGACGCTGTGGAAAGTGCAAGGTTCGTTTGCTTCCTACTGAAAAAGAGGTGCTGGCTTGTCAATATATCATCGAAGGAGATTTAACCGTCGTGGTGCCTGAATCAAGCCGGTTTTATCAACAGCAAATCCTTGAACACGGGATAGACCGCAAAGTTGCTGCGATGGCATCAATTCGAAAGGTCTTTATTGAAAATCCCAACCCGCAATCGCAGGGCTTTTGCGAATCTTTATCAGCTGTTGTTTCGGCTCAAGTTTGTGTTCCGGATTCTCTTTTGAAGGATTTATCAAATTTGTCTTTGCATGAAGAAGAAGGCGTTACAGCCGTTCTTTTCCATCCATATAACGAGAATGAACCGTCCAGTCGACCCCGCTATATCCTGAAAGCCGTTGAAAACGGAGATACAACGGAAAAACTGCTGGGCCTGGCAATCGACATTGGAACCACAACCGTCGTCGCCCGTCTCGTGGACTTACAGTCAGGACAGGTTTGCAGCACGGCTTCTGCAGGGAACCCGCAAACCCGATACGGCGTTGATGTTGTCAGCCGGATCAGTTACTGTGAACATGAAAATGGCCTGAATAAACTGCATGCCGCCATCATTGGCTGCCTCAATGGCCTCATCGAGAAGGTGCGTCTGCAAAGCAGCGTTGAAACGAAGGATATCTACGAAATTGTTTTTGCCGGTAATACCACGATGACCCATCTGCTGCTCAAATATCCGCTCCGGCAGCTTGGTCAGGCCCCATACAGAGCGTATTCCCTTGATGCCTGCGATCGCGTTCCCGCTGATTTGGGTCTTCAAATCAACCCCGCGGGCAACATTCATGTTTTGGCCAATATTGCCGGTTTTGTCGGTTCAGATACCGTGGCGGCTTCGCTGGCATGCGGTCTGGACATCACGACGGCCAATACACTTTTAATCGATATTGGAACAAATGGAGAAATCGTATACGGTTCCCAATCGAATCTCCTGGCCGCCAGTTGTGCCGCAGGGCCGGCCCTTGAGGGGGCTGGGATCAGATTTGGCAGCCGGGCACAGTCGGGGGCCATTGAGCGTGTCCTGTTTGATGGAAAAGATATTGATGTCGATGTAATCGGAACCGGCCAGGCAGGCACCATCTGCGGAAGCGGCCTGATCGATGCCGTCGCTGTCATGCTGAACTTGGGAATGATAGATACCGCGGGACGTTTCTTGCAGAGTTCCGATTTGAGTCCTCTCCTTCCGGACCCCATCCGAAGACGTTTAATCACACACACGAATGAACCGGCCTTTGTTATTGCGGGGACCTATACGAATGAACAGTGGGATAATCCGGTTTTTCTGACTCAAAAGGATATCCGGCAGCTGCAATTGGCCAAGGCGGCCATTCGTGCCGGGATCGAATTGCTGCTGAAAAAAGCACATACCGATACCAGCAGTATCCAGCAAATTTTACTTGCCGGGGCATTTGGGAATTACATCCAAAAAGAAAATGCTGTCCGGATCGGCCTTCTCCCCTCAGCCCCTCTTGAAAAGATTCATTTTGTCGGGAATTCCGCCGGAACAGGTGCACAAATGGCCCTCATCAGCCGGGATGCTCGCAAATTAACAGATCGGCTCGCTAAACAAATCAACTATGTTGAAATTGCCCACGAAGCTGAATTCCAGACGGTATTTAGCGAGCATTTAATGTTCCCGGAAAAATAACGAATGCAAAACAAGATTCGGCCCTTGTTTTGCATTCACTCAATTTTCGGCGTTATTCGGAAGAAAACGCCCTTATAACACAATATCACGATTATCAGGTAATCTTGTTACGGACTTTCCAACGTGATTTGCGTTTCTTGCTTCCAACTTTTCTTCTGCGTCTCGGCTTGGCCATGCATTTCTCCAGTTAATTATACCAAATTCCCCTTAATAACTGCGCTTACTGCGCGGCTATGTCTTTTTATCAAAGCACTTTAGAGTCGTCCTCGCGGAATTTTATTACCCTAAAGGGTATTATTTATTTCTTTCCAAAATCAATATATCGTATTATAAAATATAATAAAAAGAATGCAAGTTTTTTCCAACGGGAGCAATGCAATGATCCAATGTAAGGATTGTGAATATTACAAAGAGAGTGAAAATGGGCAGCGCATTTTCGAATGCGATCCGTTCAAGAACATAAAAGAGCCGGAATGTCTTATGAAATGGCAGCTTCTTCGCCTTGATTTGCTCTTAACGCATCAGCAAGCTCTGCTTGCAAGTCAGAGAAAAATGGCGCCGATGCAGGACAAAATCTTCAGGTATATCAAACGCGAATTGGACGATATTGAAGACGCCGACCGATGGAAGATTGAAGACATTCCGGACCCTTATAATGACCCCGAAGAGGATGTTTTTTGAGAATTATTCAAAAAATCCTTTTTATTGCTTTAAAGGCCTCTATTTTTGCAATAATCAAATTAATGTAACCGTTTATATTCATACAAGCGATGCCGAGATGGCTGTGCAGCATGAGTTGGAAAAGCTAATTCAGAGATGTAAAAAAGGTGATTCTCAGGCGTTTAATGACCTGATCAAACGCTATTCCAATCGCTGTTATGCTTATTTTTACCGTCTGACGGGCAGGGCTGATCTGAGCGATGAGCTGCTCAGTGACTTGTTTATCCGGCTTGTTCGAAAAATCGGCTCCTTTGAGGGCGGCTCTTTTGACAAATGGATATTTACAGTCGCGTCCAATATTTTTCGTGACTACCTTAGACGACACTACCGCCAGAAGCGGCTATTAGCCGAAAAAGCCGATTTGCTTCGCAATGATGCCGATAACACGGACCGCGCACCGGAAATTTTTGACGAACTTCATATGGCTTTAGAAAAACTTGATCCTGAAACGGCCGAACTGATTACCCTAAGATATTTCAGTCAATTGAGTTTTAAGGAACTGGCTGAGATACGGGATGAGCCCATTGGGACAACCCTCTCCAAGGTTCATCGCGGTGTCAAAAAATTGCGTCAAATTATGGAAGACTCATGAAAAACGGAAATGAAAAATTAGATGAACTCCTCCGCCGGTTTATGGACGAGGCCCATATTCGTGACCTCAAAGCGGACCTGGATTTTGCCGATCATGTATTTTCGGCCTATCCTGTCCCTGCTGTGCGGCAGGAAGCCCTCGCATCAATTCAGGCCAAAATTCGCCAAAAGCTCATACATCGCCGTTTTTTAACTGCCGGCAGGTGGATTGCCGCCGCCGCTATTCTGATCGTTGCGGTATTGTCACGCAACCATTTTGTCAATAATCCAAACAGAATAACGCCTTTTTCAGCCGCGAGCTACAACACTGAAGACATCTGGAAAGATGACTTTTATGCTATGAATTCACAAGTTGACTCGATAGAGCAGGAACTGACTGAACTGGCTCGTTCCGCCCGTCCAGTACGTCTGGAAACGTATGATACAACCGATGCATTCTCTTTGGATATGATGGAACTTGATGAAATCGAACATCTGGCGGACAACGCCTCTCTTGGAAAGGATATTTTTTATGCGCAGTAACCACTCAGCAGCATGGCAGCTGCTTCTCATCATGATGAGCGCAGGGTTTATCGGGATGTACGCAATGGCGGAGGAAAACAACCCTAAGCAGGACCCCAAAACCAACCCGGTTCAGGAAAAAAGTGACGACATCTGGAAAGAATTTTCTTTCGCTTCCGAAGAGGATCTGCAGCTCACCGAAAAACAAATTCAGGAAATTCTGGACCAATTCAAAAAAACAGACCCCGCCAAAGCCGTGAGGTTCGAAGAACTCAGGCACAAGGATGCCCAAAAATTCATTACGGCGATTCGCGATGAAATCAAGCAGCAACGGAAAAAAACTGCACCCGAACAACCCCGGCAGGAACAGTGGAAAGAAGCGCTTTCTAAAAAACATGAAACTTTCCTTGTTTGGTTTAAAAAACAGTATCCCGAGGATCACGAAGAACTGATCGAACTGCGGGTTACGGACCCCGAAAAGTATGTCCAGCGGTCCACGGACTTAATGAAAGTCTACGAACCGATTCAGAGAATGGAGAAATATAGCTCAAAGCTTGCAGGCACGATGAAGAAAAACCTCGATTTGCAGAAACGCCGGGACGCCCTGTTGCTGCAGATTCGAATTGCCTCAAAGGAGCAGCAGCCCGAACTCATTGAAGAGCTTGGCAGTGTCGTCTCGCAACGATTTGATACCATCGTAGTGGAAAAACAGCTTCAATATCAATGGCTTCGCAAACGTCTTAACGATTTGACAAAAAAAGTTGAAACGCGCGCCAAGGAGTTGGAATCCCTCAACAAAAACAAGAAGAAAGCCGTACAGGACCGGATGAACGAACTGATGGAACGAACGGAGAAAGTTAATTGGGACTGACCCTTCATCCCGGATAAACAGCTTAAGCAGTACCGTTTTGCTCCCGGCGTGTGGCTTCCTGCAGAATTTCTTTTTCCCGCTTATTGAGCGAGCCAATTCCATCGCGTTTGATTTTGTCTAAAATCCGATCTACTTCCGAGTGAAAATTCCGCTCTTGCTCGATCTTTCGAATCCAGGCTCCCTTTTGCCGCTCCATTCGCCACTGCGTGTACCACGGCTTGTACTTGACATACAAAAACCCCACGGCAAGCCCCGTCAGATGTGCAACCTCGCCGCCGGCGTTTATTCCGGAGGCAATAAAAAGAAGACTCATAATCACGATCAGCGCCACCAGCCAGACCATTGTCATCGGAATGATCCCGTACAGCAGGACCTTCATCCGCGGAAACATCACAGCAATCGCGGCGACAACCCCATAGATCGCCCCGGATGCCCCCATCATGATTCCGGCCGGAAGGATTCTCAGCAAAACAAGAAACGTATAAACCACGCCGCCGGCGGCTCCGGCAATCAAATAAAATTTCAGAAAAGCTCTTGAGCCCCAGGCTCGCTCCACAAACGGACCCATGAAATACAGCACCATCATGTTGAATACAATATGAAAAATATTGCTTGGGTCATGCAGAAACTGGTACGTTACCAAACGCCAAATCTGAAGCATCTTAAAAAATGATTCGGGCAGCACCGAACCATAGTAATAGATATAATTTCCGAGATCGGGTACCAACTTTGCAATGATATAAACGGTAAGATTGATAATCAGCAACCACTTAACCACCGGTGGGATGCCTCGAACCCCGCCGCCCATTGCATAATGCTGCTCATGCTCCGGCCGGACATAGTCTCTGTCATAAATTCCCATTGTGTTTCCTAAAAAGTGTGTCCATTTTCAAATTGTACCTTTATAATATCCTCAAAATCGAACTGAGTTCAACCGAAAAATGTAAATATGGATTTTATCAGCGATTTACGCCATCAATTGACCGATTTAGAGCGGCAGGACCAACTCCGGCGGTACCGGACCATCGCTTCGGCGCAAGGTCCGGTGGTGACGATGGACGACGGCAGCGAAAAGGTCCTATTTTGCAGTAACAACTACCTGAATCTGGCCGACGATCCTCGGATTAAACAGGCCGCGGCGGAAGCATTGGAAAAATACGGCTTTGGAGCGGCGGCATCCCGGCTGATTTCCGGCACAATGGCCCCGCACACTGAGTTGGAGCAGGCCTTTGCCGCGTTTCTGCACAAAGAAGATTCCCTTTATTTCCCTTCCGGCTGGACCGCCAATCAGGCCCTGTTGACGACCCTCCCCAAAAAAGGGGATCTGGTGCTGCTGGACCGGTACGATCATGCTTCGATTATTGACGCGGTCAAGGCGTCCGAGGCCGAGTTTCGAACCTACCGCCGGAATCAACCCGAGCGGTTGGAAAAATTCCTGGCCGATGGCAAATACAACAACCGCTTTATCGTCACCGAAAGCGTTTTTTCGATGGATGGCGATGTCGCGAATCTGCGGGAACTGGTCGAACTAAAAAATAAATACGGAGCTATTCTGATCGTCGATGAGGCACACTCGCTTGGCTGTTTTGGACCCACTGGGGCCGGACTGTGCGAGCAGGAGGGGATTCTGGACGAAGTCGATATCATCGTCGCCCCGCTGGGTAAGGCCGTGGCCGCAACCGGAGGAATCATCGCGGGACCCAAAACCGTAATCAACTATCTGCTCAACAAAGCCCGACCGTTCATCTACACCACCGCCCCGTCGCCGGTTATCGCAGCCGCGGCGTTAAAATCACTGGAAATCATCCAATCCGAACCGGATCGCCGGAAACGATTGCAGGACAACGCTGCATTTGTAAGAAACGTTTTTGTCGAAATGGGTTTGAATATCGGCAACAGTACCACCCAGATCATCCCCGTCATTTTAGGTGACTCCGCCAAGGCCCTCGAAGTCTCCCAAAAACTCTACGACGCCGGCTACTTCATCTCCGCCATCCGCCCCCCGACCGTCCCGCCGGGAACCGCCCGCCTCCGCGTCTCCGTACAGACAAATCATACACAGGAACAACTGGAAGGATTGTGCGAGACGCTCAATATGTCATACTAATCTTGGTACCACATTCAGGATCCCCATTCACGCCAGATAAAACTGGATTCCCCTTGCTTGCAGACTTCTCTTTACGTATAATCAAAATAAAAAGGGAGTAAGTATGATGCTTAAGTATTCAGGTGGTCCTTTTTTTTCTGAGGCAAAGAGAGTAATTTCAAAAGTATTGGCATTGCTTCTTGTGACAACAGCAATCTATATACTTTGGGGGGTATGGATTCCCGTCATAACAATACATAAATTTAACTCCCTCTCTGACTTCATTTTTCTTTTTATCTTTCCGGTACCCTGCACATTTCTTGCGATCTATTTTTTCCATACCGCAACAATTTTACGCCGTGGGATATCTTCAAAGGGAATTCATAAGCTCTCCGTGTGTTTGTCGTTGCTTTTTGCGGCTCTGGTATTAGTCATTATTTCAGGGTTTAAAGAACCCCTTTCTCCAAAGGATGAGCCTCTTTGGTCCGAAGTTTCCCCTTCTTTCATAATGATTGCGGGCGGACTCTTTTTCCTGCAAATTAAAGAGACTGTAGCAACAAAACAGAGTAATTTTGATCTATTTTGAGTCAGCATGCCGATATTCCACTATGGAAATAGAATTCTATAGTGGAGACTATCGCAATGCTTGGACCCGG
>JAOUFG010000118.1 GCA_029858345.1 Phycisphaerae bacterium | reverse complement strand
GCCAGACGCTGTATCAAACGAAAAAGCAAACGCAGAGAGCTTGCTCGGTTTTATCATTACAAGCGACATAAGCTATTGGCTCCACTAAGGGTTAAAGAACGAAAATGAAATTGGACAGTAAAACTAACGAAGTGAGGTATTTGGTTATTTTCAGGAGGTCGCTATGGAGGTACATCTGGTTTTCATTAATAAGGACGGAACCACGCAGCCCTTTAAACTACCCAGTGCGGTGACATTCATCGGTCGCCGCCAGGATTGCGATATGTGCATTCCGCTGTCGGTTGTTTCCCGCCGGCATTGTGAAATTTACACCGAATTCGACAAGTTGATGGTTCGGGACCTCAAAAGCCGAAACGGCACCTTTGTCAATGACGAATCCATCGACGAGGCCTCCCTCAAGGCCGGTGACGTCCTGAAAATCGGCCCGCTGAAGTTTGTTGTCCAGATCGACGGCGCCCCCAACAATTTTGATGAATTTCTGCCCCCCTCATTCGAACGCCAGGCAGAACCTGAGCCGAAAATGTCGGCCGAGGACGAAACCACAGAGGCCGATTTTGAACGGGTCATGGAGGATATTTCAAGCGACAACGCCGGTCAGAGCCAGACAATGGATATCGACAACATTTTCACCAACGATTTTCCCGAGGAAGATGATTTTGACCTTGGGGCCAACCTGGCGTAATCCATAATTTCGTTGCGTCAGCCGCTTTCCGGCCGGTATAGTATCCGCATGGATAAAGATCTAAAAAACAACTCCTACAATGAGCTGCTCGATATCGCAATTGCACATCAGCAAAAACCTTTTTGCGCGAAGTACTTATTCACGTTCATCCACCAAAAGGATGCGGCGGACATTAACGACATAACTCCCCTGTCCAAAACATTCCGAAACCAGTTGACTGAAGAGGGCTTTACCATCTCGCGGATTACCCTGTCTGAACGGCATGACGACCCGGACGGCACGATCAAATTCGTTTTCGACCTGCCCGGCGGGGTACGGATCGAGTCGGTCCGGCTCAAAGACGACGACCGCAATACGCTGTGCATCTCCACGCAGGCGGGTTGTCGGATGGGGTGCAAGTTCTGTGCGACCGGCCGACTGGCCTTCCAGCGGAACCTGACCACGTCGGAAATCGTCGAGCAGGTCTATCAGGCGGAGCGTGTCTGCGGCAGGATTGATAACCTGGTCTATATGGGGATGGGCGAGCCGCTGGACAATTTCGATAACGTCATGCGGTCGGTGGAAACTCTGAATGACAAAAACGGCCGCAATCTCGGCATCCGGCACATCACAATTTCGACGTGCGGCCTGCCGGAACAGATCAAACAGCTTGCCCTGTCGTCGATCCAACCGCGATTAGCCGTTTCGCTGCATGCCCCCAATGATGAAATACGCTCAAAACTTATGCGGGTCGGAAAAACGTATCGCCTCGACGATATTCTGACATCGCTGAAAAGCTATCAGAGCACCACCGGTAAACGGATCACGATCGAATACTGCATGATCGATGGGGTCAATGACCAGATCGACCACGCCCGGTCACTGGTCAAACTACTGAGACCGTTGAAAGTGAATGTGAATTTAATCGAATTGAACACCTTTCCGGGCTGCCGCTATAGGCCAAGTTCACCTGAACAAATCAGACAGTTTGCAGAAATTCTTTCAAACTCGGGCATTGAAACCATCATCCGCTTCAAGCGGGGTCGAAGCATCAAAGCCGCCTGCGGCCAACTCGGCGCAACATGGCTGAAATGAGAAAAAAACGCCGCTAAGGAACGAGAGTTTCTTCGGGGCCGACCTCTAACGGCGGGGTTTCCTCAAGACGCATTACTTCCGAACCGCCAAACGTGTAAACCCTTATCGCTTTCATCCTGTTTTCCCTTCCTCAATTGCCTGCCCGCTATACCTTCTTATCGAGGATGAACATAACCGAAGAATAAAGATATTGACACAAAAAAAGGGCTCTGGTATAGTCTCCAGACCTCAAGCGTCTGTAGCTCAATTGGATAGAGCATCGGTCTTCGGAACCACTGCCCGATTCACACAAACCTCGAAAAATACAATACTTAGAAGAAGGCCATTTTCTACTTTACCCGTCACTTTCCCGCGGATTCTGGGAACCGATGCAAGATGCATTGATGTTTTGGGGTGATGATGGTACGATACTGTAACAAGTGAATATTTGATGCGGATAGGTTGATCGCCGAAAAGTGGATACGCCATCCACCTGCCGCATCTTAATTTTGGCGATTGTACGAGGCGATGCAATGAAACAGAAATTAGACATATCCGAAGAGTTGACAGAGGCCATCTTCAAGGACGACTACTATCACAGTTTGTCTGATGAAGAAAGGGCACTATATCGAGAGCAGTTTACACTTGAATACGAACAGTCAAATAAGCGACTTGACAAATTCCACCGCGACATTAAAAAGTTAGAATCCAAAGGCAAGGGCCGTCTCGCGCCAGCGGGGATCAAAGTCATTACAGACCATGTCAAGGCCGTCAGCGATGATATAGTTAGTTATTTACAGGACCGCGAAAACAACAGGCGGTATTCCACATACAAGCTATTAAGCAAGGGCAGGGCCGACAGTTTAGCAATTCACATTTTACAGGCCACTATCGATGGCATTAGGCCTGACGATGACGATGACGATGTATCATTTTCGTCGTTGGCTGTTAAGGTCGGCAATCGCATCGAGGACTGTTTTCGTAAAGAAGATTTTCCAAGGGGCTGGAACAAGGATAAAAGGGAAAGATGCGGCGGCGAGTGTTTGGAAAAATTCATATTCAATAAACCAAAACTTGGGAGAAAGGTTAAAGAGATAATAAAAAAGGATGGCCGAGATGTTGAAATCAATAGGGTCAAACTTGGCGACGATCTCGTTAAACATGCCAGATACTTTAAGAAGGTTTTCCCCCCGGATGAGCCGATGATTTGCAGGCCGCGGCCGTGGGCGGGTCCAGAAGGCGGCGGCTATTTACTGAACGCAACCAGACGGAAGAAAACGGCCATTATAAAGGAGTCAAGAAATTCTCATCCGGACCAGCTCAAAGGTATTACATACGAAAACATGCGAGGCGTTTTTGATGCGATTAACGGATTGCAAAGTGTCGCATGGAAAATAAACAGGCCTATGCGAGAGGCCATCGAGAGGCTATGGATCGAGGCAGAGAGAGATAAGGATTTCAGCCTGTTCTGGAAAAAAGAACCAAAAGAATCTGATCGAGAAAAGAGAGTAGGACATTTAACAACGGTAGTTGAGGAATATTTAAACCAGGCGATTGAGTACGAAGACAGAGAACGGTTTTTTTTGCCGGTAAACATGGATTGGCGTGGTCGAGTTTTCTATCTGCCGAAGCTAAACCCACAGGGGCCGGATATGGTTAGGGCGATGTTAGACTTTGCCGATGAAAAGCCTTTAAGTGGCCGCCGGCGTCATTTTATGGCGTATGGAAAAAGGTTGTTTGGCGGTGTAAATGATGACACTAAAAACCCAACGGAAGAACTCTTGTCGCGAGTTGAATGGTGCAAAGAAAACACTGACAAGATAATACAGGCAGCATCTGACCCCAATAGCAAGTGGTGGAGAGGTGCAAAAGAGCCATTTCGATTCTTAAGGTGGTGTTTGGATTATTCACGTTATATCGAAAACCCCGACACATTCAAAACCGGGATGGTTCATTATGTCGATGCCACATCATCCGGCATTCAGCATTTTGCATTATTACTGCGCGACGAAAACCTTGCCCCAAAGGTCAATCTGACTTATGGCCCCAAGCAAGATGCTTATGCTCTTGTCGCAAACGGATTGAATGACGAACTCAAAAAACTGGCAGGCAGGGACAATAAAGATTCCTGCATGGCGAAGAAGTGGCTTGATATTAAAAAGGGAGAGGAATTTCACAGAGGCGACATGAAGAATTTTGTCATGTGCATTCCCTATGGGAAAAGTGACGGGGAATACACGAAGGACATTCTCAACGAATACATGGAGCCCAACGAAGATGGTGAATATATTACGTCCGATGAAGATATGGCCAAGTGGTTATTGTCGTATATCAAAAAAGTGATAAGAGAGAAGTTGCCGGGTATTTACAAAATCCGGACATGGGCGAGAAAAGTATGCGGAGCATACAACGAGAAAAACAAGCATGTTAAATGGCCATCACAAGAAGGCTTTGTAGTCAAACAGCGATATTTTTTGATGAAGGGAAAACAGATTGTCTATTGGGCCTGGGGGAAGGGAGGCAAAAAAGAAATGAGCTTTGTAGTAAATGAAAAAACAAAGTTGATCGATAAAGATGGTTCGTGGCGTGGCATTACACCTAATTTCGTCCATAGCATTGATAGTGCGGCGTTAGTTGAGGCGGTCAATCTGCTCATAGGAAAAAAAGTTGAAAGCGTTTCTGTGATCCATGATTGTTTTGGTTCGCATTTTTCCGACATATTGCAACTCGAAGAGGCCACCAGAGATGGATTATACAATGTGCATAACCGAGGAAGATTGCAGTATTATCACCGATATTTCGAGCGAAAATTGAGACACAGAATAGAAGGTTTTCCCCAAACAGGCACATTCGACCTGAACAAATTGAAACTATCTGAATTTTGTCTTGATTAAGTAAGACCATTTATTACAAGGGGTTATGCGTTTTTGCACAACGTAAACACTTGCTTGTAAGAGAGAGATTCTAACGCCGTTCCATCGTGGAGCGGCTTTTTTTATGCGCTAACCATTTAACGGAGATTCCCATGTCAAAAACAAAACCTGCGCCAGAGGTGCGCCTACAGCCCATCGAAGACGTGATACGAGAACGTCAGGACTTATGCATCGAGGCGGCTCAATGCGGCGTCTATGCCTATGCCTACGGCGGCGTCGATGCCCTGCTGATCGGTGAAGCTGTCATGCGGGCGCTGGAGTCTCCGGCGGAAACAGTGGCGGCGATATGCGAAAAATTGGAGGGCCGATGCATCAGCCCTGAGCAACTCGATGACTGTATCCGGCATTGCTTTTTCTTATACGGAATTTATCAATCATTTCTCGCTCGCTCCGCGGGCAAATATCGAAAGGAATAAGACCATGGCGACAACTTCCCTATCGGCGACAGGCAGGATTAAAGAGATTACGTCCCTGCACGACCTTGCAATGAAAGAATCTCAAAGTGCCGTGTTACGTGCTATCCGTATCGGTGAACTGCTGACAGAGCAAAAGACAGAACTTCAACACGGCGAATGGATACCGTGGGTGGAAGAGAATCTTCCGTTTGGACGTGAACAATCCGCAAGGTATATGAGAATCTATTCCAACCGTGACGAGCTTGCAAATGTGACATGCATGTCTCATTTACCTATGAATCAAGCCATCCAGATGCTTGCGACACCGAAACCCAAAGCGGAAACAGTCGCCGAATTTACAGACGATGAGCATGTTGATACAGAGACGGGCGAGATACTTTGCGATGGAGACGAAGATGCACAATGTGTATCGGTCGAGTACATTCCAAGCGAAGAAATTACAATAGAACCCGTCAAGAATAGCAAAATCTTCGACAGGTGGGATAAGGTTTTGAAAGACCTTAATGCTGAAATAGCGGAGTGTATACAGTCTAATCCAGTAGCCTCGTGGTTGCATTACCCATTTTACAAGCAGAAAATGAAGCAGCTCAGGTCTTTACTTAAAGACGCCAAACCATCACGGATATGTCCCGATTGCAACGGCTTAAACAAGGACTGCGATTTGTGTAGAGGGTATGGGTTCTTGAGTGTTCAGGCCGACAAGCTGGCTGCCCCGAAAGGAGGTTCCGGATGAATGATACTTTATTGCTCAAAGACTCAGACGTAGCCGCCCTTCTCAATATTAGCCGGGCCATGTTCTGGAAGATGGTTGCTGACGGGCGTTTCGGCCCGATGGCCCTGAGCATGGGACGATCCAAACGGTGGCGACGATCAGACGTTGAATTATATGTTCGATGGGGACTTCCTGAGCGGGCGGTTTTTGTTCAGCGATTGGAAAGTGAGGCGACAGGATGAAGAAAGAATTGGTACATGAAAAATTCCATTATATTCAACTTTCGCCATTGTTGACATATGCAGGCATATCGTCTGCGGCACAACTGCTTATTCTGGCCATGACCATATCTTGCCAAAAGACCGGGCTTTGGTTCAGAAACAGTGAGCTTGCCGAACTCCTGAACACTTCGGAGCGGAATATTCAAAAGGCGATACAGGCACTTGAGAGTAAAGACTTGATCTACAATTCAGGCAATAAACACAAGAGAATCCTGATTGTTAAATACGAACAATTGTGCGCATTGATTACGAACAATCTTGCGCATTCTCACGAACAGGAGTTCGTATTGGGGGTGAACGATTGTGCGCTTTCATACGAACGATTGTGCGCATTGCTATATAAGGAAGAACTTAATACAAACTTAAAAGAAAAACCTAAAGAAAATAAGAGGTCATTTTATCCGCCTTCTTTGGATGATGTTCAAAAATACATTTCTGAAAAGGGTCTCAGTGTTGAGGCCATAAGATTCATTGAACACTACAGCAAACTTGGGTGGAAGGATGTTAACGGCAGGCCAGTCAGGGACTGGAAGAAAAAACTTTTAACCGTATGGAGCAAAAGCAATGGTTACAGAACAACAATTCCAGCACGTCAACAGCCAATTGAGGACTTCGCAAGCCAAGAATCAAAACAGGGAATTACCATTCGTGTCTGAGGTGTACGAAACACAGGAACACAAGCCCTGCAAGCGATGCGGTGTGGAGATCGAGGTTCTATATAGCCGCAAGTACTGCCCTGAATGCAGCGACGTGCTTGTCGCCGAGTACAAACAGCGAGAGCAAGAGAAACTGCAAGCGGAAAAAGAGATGCGTTTCCGAGATCGAATCCCCCCGCACTTTCACGGTGCCCGGATGGAAGACCTCAATGTTGACCTACGCAGCACAATAGAAACAAAACCTTTTGAACAGGGCCTTTTGCTCTGGGGCGGCGCCGGCAATGGCAAGACACACACAACGTCGGCAATGGCTTACGATCTGATTATGAGGGATATATCGGTACACCGTAAGACATTCAAGGAATTGCTATTATCTATCCGGGAAACGTTTGATAACGGAAAGTCCGAGCAGTCAGTTTACCGGCCGTTATTGGCCGCGAGGGCTTTAATCATGGAGGATGTCGCGGCGAGCGGCAAGCAATCAGATTTTACGACCGATGTATTGTTACACGTTATTGATAAGCGGATAGAGAGTTTACGACCTACCATCATAACAAGCAATCTAAGCCCGGAGAATATAGAAAAGGCATTCGGACAGCGAGTAGGTTCCCGGCTCAGCACGTTCCTGGCTATCAAGCTGGACGGTGCGGACAGACGGAGGATTACATGAAGGAAGCCATCCAGATGCTTGCGACACCGAAACAAGAGGCAGGGGGGGGTGTAATTTCTACAGGATAGGGTATCGGAGACCGACGGTTTAGAGCGAGTTTTTTTTAGACCAATTTGAATAATTGAAACTTGAGGACAATATGAAAACAAAAATGGTATTACCCAAAGGATTATCCCCCGAAGCGCGGGACTTTTACCGCAAAATTGCAGGCGGTTACAGCTTGAACAATGCAGGACTGGAACTTTTGAAAGTTGCCTGTTTCACTTTGCAGCGGTGGCGCGAGGCCAAAGACGTACTGGACAAATCGGGGCTTGTTATCGCCGGCAATATCCCCCGGATACACCCGGCGGCAAAGATTGAACACGATTGCCGCCTGTCGTTTTGTCGGATGATGAAAGAACTTGGATTCAGTGAGGAGCTACCAGAATGAACAAGAAAAATAGATATATCAGACGTCGCGGCGGCAATTATGGCGAATTTCATATTCACCAGTTAGTTGTCGGACACGATTTTTTCAAGAACGCTTTCGGGCAAGACACTGAAGCGATGCGGGACGCTTGGCCCGAACTTCGGGAAGATGTTTTTCAGCATATGATCGACCGCCACAAGCGGGGGTTTACGCGCCCCCTGATGCCCTTCGGCTTTTGGGAATACGAAAGCCCCCAGGGCCGGGACAAATCATTTACAGAG
>JAOUFG010000021.1 GCA_029858345.1 Phycisphaerae bacterium | reverse complement strand
CATCGACGTCGGCTGTGACGGCTATTTGTCCAAACCGATTGACCGTAAAAAACTCGAGGAACTGATCGGACAATATCTGGGCGTTCAGACCACCGGATAAGCACACACTGTCGAATCGGGGGGGGGGCGTTGGGAACCGGTTATCCTGGCGCCCGGGATGCGCATGCCCGAAAAAGTTAGATAATTAGCAAAAATGCGCTTGCGTTTGCCGGCAGGACACATATAATGCCGGTCATGTCTTTAGGTCAGATCATACGAAACAAGCGTGAGAAGCTTCATCTTACCCTGGATGAAGTCGCGGACTTTACGGGCTTTTCCAAGCCCTATCTGTCCACCATCGAAACCGGCCGGGTCAAGCCCCCCGGCGACAAGCTGCTGTCCAGGCTGGAGGAGTGTCTTGAGTTTGATTCCGGCCATTTGCAGCTTTTGGCCCACATCGAGCGGATG
This sequence comes from Phycisphaerae bacterium, assembly GCA_029858345.1. GTDB lineage: Bacteria > Planctomycetota > Phycisphaerae > Sedimentisphaerales > Anaerohalosphaeraceae > 4572-13. The sequence goes on along the minus strand of JAOUFG010000021.1, from coordinate 32,525 downwards.
CCTGCGGATGTGCGGCAGGATTACGAGGCCATCGACGCGGAAAACCGGCAATACAAGCAGATTCTCAAAGATATCATCAGCCGCAAGCTCAAACCCGGCAAGCTTGGCGAGCTGCTCAATCAGCATGACATCGATATTAAACCAACCCCGGCCCAAAAGGACAAAGCCGGCCGGGTCGTCCCGGTCATCAACAAGGTCCCCGCCGGCTATCCCGCCGAGTTCGATGATATGGGCTATCCCGTCGGGTTTGCCGATGACTATGTCCGCTGTCCCGATATCCACGACCCCAACGCGTTCGCGGTGCGGGTGGTGGGAGATTCGATGCAGCCGAAGTTTTCCGAGGGCGATGTGGTGATTTTCTCGCCGGCCGCCGACGTCCAGAACGGCGACGATTGTTTTGTCCGCCTGACCAATCCCCACGAAACCACTTTCAAGCGTGTCTTTTTCGAGCCGGACAAGAAGGTGCGCCTCCAGCCGAGAAATGAGATGCTGCCCCCCATCATCATCAAAGGCACCCGTATCAACGGCCTCTACCGCGCCGTCATCCATTACCAGACCCTCTAACGCGAGTAAGGTAGCTCAGGGCAGGCGATTCAATTGATTATTCGCAAAAAGGGTACAGGTACAACCTGCCTGTCGTCAAAACGTACCAGTCCCCCCTTTTGCTCATAACGAGGGAATTGGGCCAAAATTGGGGTTTTTGGGCCGGATAGATCCCCTGTGGCAGACGAATCGCACAGGGTAAACGCTTTATCGTGTTACTGCCGTCACACGCTTTCGTACCCCTTGATGCCGCTAAAAAGTGCCGCCCGCTTCTTTCGAGCATTTTCAGTACTAATATTCGGGTTTTTTGACTGGATTTAGAAGCCGGAATCACTATAATCGCATCGACTGTGCCTCTGTATTGGGGCAGTCCGTGCAGATATGGAGCAAAAAAAACGGAATGCATTCGGCGGGATGGACCTTATGATTAACAGTGTTGTGGTACTCATGGTGGTTTGCGGCGGGTTTGCCGCGGGACCGTTACCGGCTCAGGGTGTGTCTGTGGCGGGGCAGGATCTTCACGTCGCTGCCCCTGCAATGACAACCTGTGCGGCCCCGATGGCGGGGTGGTCCCATGTGATACTGCTGGACGGCGGCGTGTCGGCACAAATCGGCGACAATCTTCTCAGCGGCCGCAGTGCGGTGCTCTGGCTCCAGCCGCAAGGCACCGAGCAGGCCCGTTATGGCGAAGGAAAAGCGTATCTGGCCCGGTTATATCTGGAAGGGGAGGTTTCCGTTCAAAAAGGTCCCAAATCGCGGACGACCCCGATCCAGCATTCGATGGTCGAAGGGGCGGAGGTTTTAGTGACGCAGTTTATGGTCACCGGCGAGGTGTTCGCATCGGCGGATTTCCAAACACAAATCACGCCCGAACTTTTGTCGGATTATGACGTATATGGGCGTGCCTTGAAAGCCGGCAGCCAAATTCCTTACGGTCCGGCGATTCCGTCCAGCGCGAGGGTTCCCAATGCGGCCGAAGTTGTCGCGGACCCCACCTACAAGCCCGGTGAAAAACCGCAAAAGCCGGCCGCAGCCGCTATCGCACAACAATTGGAGGAAGGGACCGCTCCGAAAGAACAGCCACAAGAGCCGCCTGCTCCGGAGTTTCCGGTCCATGTGTCGGCCTTGTGGGAGCCGGCGCCGCAGATCCGCCGCAGTGTGATGCCTGACGGGCAGGAAGTCTATACCGCGTCCGGGCGGTTTTATCTATGGCAAAAGCGTTCGAAAGAACAGACGGTCGAATTCATGGCCGACAACCTGGTGATCTTTACGCAGACGGACAGCTTTTCGATTGAACAAAAGCAGGGCAATGAGATCGGCATGGGAAAGATTCAGTCGGTTTACCTGTCCGGAAATATCGTCATGACCGAGGGCGAGCGAACGATCCGGTGCGATGAGATTTATTATGACTTTTCCTATCACCGGGCGCTGGTGGTGAACGCATCGATGCGCATCTTCGATGAAAACCGGGGCCTGCCGATTTACCTGCGTGCCAAAAAGCTCGGCCGGGTCAGTGAGGATATTTTCGAGGCGCAGGATGTGCAGTTGACCAGCAGTGAATTCTACCTGCCGCAGGTCTCCCTGAATGCGTCCAAGATGGTGCTGCTCAAAGGTGAGGCGCTCGAACAGCACTACCGATTGACCGAGCAGAAGGACGTTGCCGGACAATACGAAGGCCGACTGGTTGGCGTTACCGCCAGCGTCGGAGACACGACCTTCTTTGCGTGGCCCAAGATGGTGACCAATTTTGCCCGGCCGGATGTGCCCATCAAACGGGTTCGCATCGGAAACGACAGCGAATTCGGAACGTCTTTGGAAACACGCTGGCACCTGGCGAGATTATTGGGACGGAGCGACCCTGAATGGATGGAAAGCGAGTTGGCGCTGGATTATTTCAGCAAGCGCGGTTTCGGGGCCGGCGTTGAGGCGGAATATGAAACCGATGACGCGAAGGGGAATCTTTTTAGTTATGTGATGAATGACCGGGGAGAAGATGACCTGGGCCGCTACCGGAGAAACATTGATCCCGATCAGGATATTCGCGGGCGGTTCAGTTTTCGGCATCGTCAGTATTTGCCCGACGACTGGCAGTTGACCACCGAGGTCAGTTATCTGTCGGACCGTAATTTCCTGGAGTGGATGTACCGGGATGAATTTTATAATGACAAGGCCCAGGAAACGCTGATTTATTTGAAGCGGCTTCGTGATAACTGGGCATTTTCGATTCTCGGCAAGGTTCGCATCAATGACTTTGAAACCATGACCGAGGAACTACCCAGCATTGAGTACCACTTAAAGGGCCAGTCCTTCTGGGATCACCGTTTGACGTTCTACAGCGACAACCAGATCGCCCGTATGCGTGACCGTGTCGACGATGACAATGCCGCGCTTCAGGGCAGCAATTTCTATACATTTGCCTTTACGCGGAATGAAGTGGACCTGCCGCTGATGTGGGAAACGATCAAACTGGTTCCTTATGTGGCGGGCAGCTATGGATTTGAAGACAACGACGGCTACCGGACCGACATTCACGGCAACACGGTTTCCGGCGAGGATAATGTCTTTCTGGGCGAGGTGGGACTTCGAGCGTCTACGATGTTCTGGAAAGAGGACCCGTCTGTCCGGTCGTCGATGTGGGATCTGAACGGGATGCGTCACCTTATTACCCCGTATGCTGAGGCGGTTATGTATGAATCCAGCGACGATGCTATCGATATGCGGGACACGGTTCATGTTGGCCTGTCGCAGCGGTGGCAGACACACCGGGGCAGCGAGGAAAACCAGCGAACTCTGGACTGGATGCGATTGGATTTAGAGTCCACCTGGGTCAGCGACGATGCGGATTCATCGATCGGACCGTATCAGACGTATGGTCCGGCGGCGTTTGTATACAATGACCCGTCCATTCCGTTCCTGCTGCGTCGCGAAGACCCCTATTTTTCAATGGTAAGGGATACAATCAATGGCGAATATGTGTGGCGTGTGTCCGACACCTTTTCACTGTTGAGCGATTTCAATTACGACGTTGACAGCGGGAATATTCAGCAGTTCGATGCCGGCGTCAGCCGCTATGTGTATCCGGACATCAGTTATTATGTCGGGACCCGTTACCTGCGTCCGGTCCTGTTGCCGGTCAATAAAGATGGCGGACCTGTTGATTATTACGAGAAAGGATCCAATTCCTTTGTAGGCGCGATAACGTACCGGCTGAGTCCTCGTTATGTCGCGACGTTTTCACAGGAATATAATTTTGATTTTGGTAAAGCGATCCGAAGTGACCTGACCATTGTCCGTCAGTATCATCGCCTGTTTTACGCGTTGAGCTTCTCTTTGGATGAGTCGCTGGATCGCAGTGGTATTATGTTCAGTATCTGGCCGCAGGGGGTTAAGGAACTGGCGGTCGGATCGCGGAAACATATCGGCCTGACCGGGTCGCGATGGGAAGACTAATCACGGATCGGTCGATTTTTAAGATGAAAAATGTTCTGCTATGAGAGATAAACAACAATATTAATTTTTAGTTATGGAGACTGTATGGCTTTAGTAACGACAAAAAAAATGTTTGAAATGGCGTATAAGAACGGCTATGCCGTTGGGGCGTTCAATGTGAACAATATGGAAATTACCCAGGGAATCGTAGAGGCGATCGCTGAAGAAAAGGCGCCGTTGATTCTGCAAATCTCCCGCGGTGCCCGTAAGTATGCCAGCATGAGCTATCTGAAGGCGATCATTGATGTCGCGGTAGCGGAAAATCCGGACATTCCGATTTGTATGCATTTGGACCATGGCGACACCTTTGATACCTGCAAACAGTGTGTGGATGACGGTTTCACCTCCGTAATGATCGACGGATCGCATCATTCCTTTGAGGAAAATATCCGGGTGACCAAGCAGGTTGTTGATTATGCCCATGACCATGGTGTTGTTGTGGAAGCCGAACTCGGTCAGCTTGGCGGCATCGAAGAAGACGTTGTCGGTCTGAGTCACGAAGACGTTATGAAGCACCTGACGGATCCCGACCAGGTCGTTGAGTTTGTGGGCAAGACGGGCGTTGATTCGCTGGCGGTTGCAATCGGAACCAGTCACGGGGCGTATAAATTCAAATCGGAGCCGAAACTGGCTTTCGATGTGGTCCAGAAGGTCCAGGAGAAACTGCCGGGATTTCCGCTGGTCATGCACGGATCCAGCAGTGTGCCGAAAGAGTTCAAGGATTTGATTAACAAGTATGGCGGGGCCATGCCTGACGCGGTGGGTGTTCCGGAGAGCGCGATTTCAGAAGCCGTCAAGATGGCGGTCTGCAAGGTCAATATCGACACCGATTTGCGAATGGCTCTGACGGCAAAAATCCGCGAAGTCTATGCGACCAAGCCCAGCGAGTTCGACCCGCGTAATTACCTCGGCCCCGGCCGCGAAGCGATCAAGGCCATGGTCAAACGCAAACTGCACGTGCTGGGCTGTGCCGGCAAGGCGGCAGAGTGCTTCTAAACTGACGGTACGATGCTGAAAAAGTAAGCGTGAATAATTTAACGGCAGGACGGCGATAGCCGTCCTGCCAAGTTCTGATTTATAGGATATGAGATATGTCTATGATGGGTCTAAAGCTCATAAAGTTCGGCCGGAAAAAACCGGCATTGTGTTTCGGTGTTGTCGTGTTGGGGTTGACGGCCCTGATGGGCAGTTCGTGCGATACCAAACAACAAAGCGACCCCGGGACGGTATCGGTTTCGGTAAAGAAGCAGTCGCTTCCGTCGTCTCCGGAGACAACGGGCATTCGGCTTATTGTTGACAGTATCTGTCGGGGGGATTTTGAGCAGGCCCGGCAACTCCTCCAAAAGGCGCCCGCCGAACCTGCCGCCGGCCAGATGAAGGAATTGGTGGATCGCTATTTTGCGATTGAAAAACAGCGTGACCAAAAGCGGCAAGCGGCTTACCAGGAGCAGTTGCAGAAACTCGAAGAAATCAAAGAAAAAGTGTCCGCCAAAGATACGCCGGACGTCAACGACATTGATGAAACGATGATGGCGGTGGTTCAGTCGCGTGAATATGCGCTCTCGGAACAAATAACGGAGTTAATGAGCGATCCGTTTGTGCAAACGATCCTGGCGACGATGGAAGTCAACGCCGACACCAATGAACAGCAGGGCAAGTGGCTGGATGCTTACGCACACTGTTATTATTGGTTGACCGAACTGTACAAGGATGACAAGGTCTACAAGGATAAGGCCGATGAATTGACAGAGTTGGCGGCGATTGAACTGTCGCTGAAAAACAGCACCTGCGGTGAAACCGCCACTGACCGCTACGAAGGGATTGACGTGGAGATGTTTTTGCGGGCGTTTCAGTTGCTCGACGGAAATTATGTTCATCCGGTCGATTATCGTGATATGACTGAAAAGGCGCTGACACGCTGCCGGTTGATGGGTAAGGTGCTGGCCAGGACAAACGAACAGTTGGCCTGGACGGCCTCAAAGGAGCAGGTGTCTGAATGGAACACGGGCCTGGATGAGTTGGAGACGCGCTTTGCGGCGGCGCTGCAGGATGCCGAAACCGTTAAGATGGGGACCGCTGCGGAGTTTTTTTATGAAGCATTGGCATTAAATTCAAAGACATTAAGGATGCCCCAGGAGGTGATGATTGCTCACTATGCCGAGGCCGCATTGGCGTCATTGGATCCTTTTACGAATCTGGTCTGGCCGTGGAACGTTAAGGATTTCGAAAAGAATATGACCCAGCAGTTTACCGGCATTGGTGTCGAGATATCCAAAAGCACCGGAGTTCTGAAAGTGGTCAGTCTGTTGCCGGATACGCCTGCTTATACGTCGGGGCTGGATGCGGATGACGAGATCGTCGCGGTTGATGGCGAGCCCACCGAAGATATGACCATCTATTGTGCCATCGATAAAATTACCGGGCCGAAAGGTACGAAAGTAACGCTGACGATCCGGCGACCGGCGACCGGCGAAACCAAAGAGATCGACATCATCCGTGACAGAATTGTCGTGCAGCCCTTGCGGGGATGGGTACGGGAAGAGAATGGGGATTGGAACTATTGGGCCGATCCTGAAAATAAGGTCGGCTATATTCGCTTGACGGCGTTTACCGAAAGTTCCGGTCCCGACCTGGACGAGGTGCTTCGTAAACTGGAAAAGGATGGAATGACGGGTCTTATCCTGGACCTTCGCTTTAACAGCGGCGGATACCTGAAGGCGGCCGCTGAAGTGGTCGACCTGTTCATTAAGGAAGGCGTGATTGTTAAGAGTAACCCGCGGCAGGGACTTGCGACCTATGAAATAGCCCATCGCAGCGGTACTCACCCGGATTACCCGCTTGTGATTTTGATGAATAATTTCAGTGCCAGCGCTTCGGAAATCGTTGCCGGCGCCCTGCAGGATTCCAAATATCAACGGGCTACGCTTGTCGGGCAGCGCAGTTACGGCAAGGGCAGCGTCCAGGTTGTCAGTCCCTTTACCGGCGGCGGGTCCCAGATTAAGTACACGATAGCGTATTATCATCTGCCCAGCGATCAGCAGGTGAAAAATCGTTACCAGATGGAAAAACTGGGCCGCGACGATTGGGGAATTGCGCCGGATGTCGATGTCGAAATGCTCAACAATGAAGTGAAGGACATGATTGATATTCAGCGCGGCAATGATGTGCTGACACGCACGGATCACGGCGTCAACGGCGGTTCATCCGATCGTCACACCCTTCAGGAGACCCTGCGGGCGGACCCCCAGCTTTCCATTGGCCTGTTGGTGCTTCAGAGCAAACTGGTTGCACAGGGGCAGACGCTGGATTTGAATCCGGTGGTTGCGGAAAATTCATCGGCACAATCTATTGAAAATGATGTGCAGTAAGCCAGGAAAGGAATTACTTTGACGGATCAGGCATCGAGTATCACGAATAAATTTGAACAGCAGCGTCGTGAGAAACTGCAAAAAATGAAAGCGTTTCAGATCGACCCTTATGGCGGTCGTTTTGAAGGGGTTTGTTTTGCCGAAGATGTTAAGGCCGGCTACATCGACGACACCGAGGGCCAGCACGCCTGCTGTGCGGGCCGTATCGTTCTCCTTCGTGACATTGGCAAACTGATTTTTATCACCTTGCGGGATTCCAGCGGAACCATTCAGTTGGGACTGAGCCAAAAGCTGCTCGCCGATCAATGGCCGCTTCTGAAACTGCTGGAGTTGGGTGATATCGTGGGGGCTCGCGGCTCGCTGGGCAAAACCAAAACCGGCGAGATCACAATCTGGGCTGAAGAGATAACACTGTTGAGCAAAATGCTGCTTCAGCCGCCGGAAAAGTTTCATGGGCTGGCCGATGTGGATATGCGATACCGCATGCGGTATGTCGATCTGTGGGCCAATCCGGAGGTCATGCAGCGATTTAAAATGCGCAGTGCCATGGTTGCAACCATGCGCCGGTTTTTAACGGAAAGCGGCTTTCTTGAGGTGGAAACGCCGATGATGCAGGCACTGGCCGGCGGCGCCGCGGCACGACCGTTTGTGACGCACCACAACGCACTGGATCTGGATCTGTTTCTGCGGATTGCCCCGGAGTTATTTCTGAAACGGCTTCTGGTCGGCGGCATGGAAAAAGTCTTTGAGATCAATCGCAATTTCCGCAATGAAGGCCTCAGTATCCGGCACAACCCGGAATTTACGATGATGGAGTTGTATCAGGCCTATGCCGACTACAACGTGATGATGGATTTGACCGAGGAGATGGTTTGCCTGCTTATCGAAAAGCATTGTGACGGCTGGAAACTGCCCTTTGGCAATCTCGAAATCGATTATTACCGTCCGTGGCGGCGGGCGAAATACGCCGATCTCCTGAAAGAACACGCCGGATGCGATATTGAAGACGTTGCCGCCGTTCGCGCCAAGGCGAGGCAGCTTGAACTCAACGAAGCAAATATGGATGACGTGGTTGTGATTAACGAAGTCTTTGAGGCGACGGTAGAAGAGCATCTGGTGAATCCGACGTTTGTAATCGATTATCCTGCGGCCATTTGCCCGTTAACAAAGCAGAGCAAGGCCGACCCTCGCTATGCGGAGCGGTTCGAATTGTTCATCGGGAAAATGGAACTGGCGAATGCTTACACCGAACTGAACGATCCGGATGTGCAGGAAGCCAACTTCCGCAGCCAGCTTCGCGGACTGTCCACCGAGGAAACCATGGCCAAGATGGACGAGGATTTTGTCAATGCCCTGAAATACGGCATGCCTCCGGCAGGCGGCCTGGGCGTCGGCATCGATCGGTTGATCATGCTGCTGACCAACGCCACCAGCATTCGGGACGTCGTCCTGTTCCCCCTGTTGAAGCCGCTGACAGCTAAAACGAATTTTGCCACAGAGGACACAGAGGTTACAGAGGAAAAAATATAAACCACGGATTCCGCAGATTTACACGGATTTTTTTATAAATTTTTTAACAATCCGCAAAAATCCGTGAGATCCGTGGTTAAAATCAAGGAAGGTAAGGTTTGAAGCAGATCAGTATCTTATTATGTCTTCGTTATCTTCAGCATCGCAGGATTGTCATTCTCAGCATGGCGGCAGTCATGCTCAGTTGTGCGTTGCTGATCGTGACGGACAGTCTTTTTACCGGTTTCATCAATGCAGTTGAAAACAGTGTCGGTCAATATCTCGGCGATGTTGTTTTTGAAGCGCCTCCGGGCAAGACCCTGACCGAATACGATGCCTTCATTGATCGTTTAAACCAAGCCGAAAGCATTGAATCGGCCACCGCCGTCCTCAGAAGCCAGGGCTTATTGTTATCATCCCCCGGAAAAGTAAAAGCGACCCGCGTCTGGGGCATTGAACCGTCACGTGCTCTTGCCGTGACCCCATTGAATGAGGCGATGCTCTTCCAGAAAGACAACGGCCGTCCGGATATCCGTTTTACGGTTCCGGATAATCCCGACGCCGCAGGCGGAATTGCGGCGATCGGCCTTTTAACCCAGCCCGATGAATTGACGGATGAGTACGATATTGATGCGGTCAAAGGAATGCTCGGCCGGCCGATGGCGCTGACGACCGGCACCGTCATTCAGGACCCGCAAAACACAGAAACGTCACAAGTGCGCTTTTCGCGAAGAGTCATCAAATTTTCGCTGGCCGATGTGGTCCGAACCGGCATCAATGAGTTTGACGAATCCCTGGTGCTGCTGCCGATAGGGGCCCTGTCGGCCCAACTGCATCCGGACGAAGCAACCTGTGCGAATATGCTGCATATCCGCCTGGCGCCCGGTGCTGACGCGGAAGCCGCGACACTGGTGATTCGCGGCATCTGGCGCGATTTTGCAGGCGACCGGTATAACTGGTCCGACTTTGTGACGATCATTTCAACCAAACGCATGCAGGCCCAGTTGATCGGTGAGTACAAGAAGCAAATGAAAGTGTTATTATTCATTTTTGGATTGGTCAGCGCCGGGATTATCCTGCTGGTGTTCTGTATTTTTTACCTGATCGTTATGACCCGCCGCAAAGATATCGGCATCCTGAAAAGCTGCGGCCTGTCCAATCCCTCTGTGGCGGGCATGTTTGTTCTTTTTGGGGTCGTCGTGGGAATTGTCGGCGCGATTGCGGGCATCGGGCTGGGCTGGCTGATTATTGATAACATTAACGCGATTGAACAAGCGATTGCATCTGTCTTTGGGCTCAAGCTCTGGAAGGCCAGCACCTATATGTTCACGCAAATTCCCAACACGATGCATTGGGGCTCGGTGCTGTGGGTAACAGGTGCCGGTATTACGGCGGCGGCAATTGGCTCGTTAATTCCGGCCGTAGCAGCAGCGCGAGTCAAACCGGTGGAAACCCTGCAGTACGAATAATCTACCAACGACGAACTATGAACTAAGAACTGAATAATGATTAAGTGGTTATTGGCATGGCGGTACTTTTTTAAGCGACCGATTTCGATTCTGGCGGTCACGGCGGTGGCGCTTTGCGTATTCATCGTGCTGGTGGTCATGACGGTCATGAACGGACTGGTGCGGGATTTTAAGCAGAAAAACCACGACTACGCCGGTGACTGCATCATCGCATCCGATTCACTGGTGGGATTCGGCTATTACGAAGAGCTTATGGAGTTTTTGCAAAAACAGCCCACTATCGAAGCGGTTTCCCCCGTCGTTAGGGGCGTTGGATTATTAAGCCAGCCCGGTAGAGACTGGAACATGGGTGTTGAGGTGCACGGTGTCGATCCGATGCTGCATTCGCAGGCGACCAACTTTGCCGAAACACTGTACTATCGCCGGGAAAATCCGGCGTTGGCGTTCAGCCCGATGTACGCTCCGCAGGCCGATGGCTGCATTCTCGGTATTGACCTATCGCCTTCCTATCGACAGCCGGACGGCAGTTATGCTCATGCGCCGCAGCCGGGACAGTACAACCTGATGCTGAGTGTATTTCCGCTGAATATCAAGGGCGGCCTGCAGCGGTCCATCGATATGGTCAGCACCAAAACATTTTCTTATAGTGATGACAGTCACAGCGGATTGGTCAAAGTGGACGGAATGGTCGTGTACGTTCCGCTGGAACAGGCCCAGACCCTGTGCGGCATGGACATTCCGATCAAGCGTATCAGTTCGCTCCACATTAAATTTCAAAAGGGCGTTTCCCAGCGAGCGAGCGTGGAAGAAGTCCGGCAGCGATGGAATGAGTTTGCCGCTCAAAACGCCAGCCGTCCCGGCGGGGATTTGTTTGCTAATGTTCGCGTGCAGAGCTGGCAGGAAAACCGCCGCAGTACGATCGCACCGATGGAAAAAGAGCAGACCATGATGACGATGCTCTTTTTAATGCTGGGGGTGATTACGGTCTTTATTGTCTTTGTGGTACTGTATATGATCATCAGCCACAAGAGCAAAGACATTGGCATCCTGAAAAGTATCGGCATATCCCTATCTGATATTGTATGCATGTTCCTGCTGTTTTCGGTGTATATCGCGTTGATCGGTGTCTTGATTGGGTCGGCTGCCGGATGGGCGTTTTTATATAAAGTTAATGATATCGAAGGATGGCTTTATGAGCATTACCACTGGCAGCTCTGGGACCGCAGCGTTTACGCGATTGGAAAAATACCCAATAAAGTCGAAATGGATGTGCTGGCAAGTATCGTCGGTTCGGCCATGCTTGCCTGCATGATCGGGGCGGTGGTTCCCAGTTTACAGGCCGCCCGCAAAAGGCCCGTGCAGAGTTTGCAGGTCAATCAGCTATAGGAAACAGAGAGACAATGGAAACAATGATTAAAGCAGAAAACATAACCAAATCCTACACGATGGGCAAAACCAAACTGGACGTACTTCGCGGCGTTAACCTGACCATTGAAAAGGGGCGGTTTGTGGCGGTCGTCGGGGCTTCCGGCAGCGGAAAAAGCACGCTGTTGCATATTCTGGGGGCATTGGACAGGCCCAACAGTGGCTCGGTGTTTTATCAAAAACAGAACCTGGCCGGCCTGCGATGGGGCAAATTGAACCATTTTCGCAATAAAGAGGTGGGGTTTGTTTTTCAGTTTTACCATCTTTTGGACGAATTAACGGTATTGGAAAATGTCATGGCGCCGGCCATGGCCTCGGCCGGGCTTTTGGGCTGGATGTCACTCAAATCCAGGACCCGCGAGAGGGCCCATCAATTATTGGAACGGTTTGGCCTCAAAGAGCGGCTCCGGCACAAACCCTATGAATTATCCGGCGGCGAGCGGCAGCGGGTTGCGATTGCCCGGGCGCTGATCAACCAGCCGCCTCTGCTTTTAGCGGATGAACCGACAGGAAACCTTGACTCTCGGACAGGACATGGTATCTTAGAGGCCTTAAAAGGATTGCATGACGAAGGTCAGACCATTATTATGGTGACGCATGATGAGCGGATCGCATCGCAGGCCTCGCGTGTCATTCGGCTGATCGACGGAAAAGTACAGGAATAGACGCCGATTTCAGGATTCAGGCGTCCTAATTGTGGAGTAAAAGATGGGATTAAAAATTTGGTTGAATGATGGATTAGTGGATGAGCGGGATGCGAAAGTGTCCGTTTTTGATCACGGTTTGCTGTACGGCGACGGCGTGTTCGAGGGCATTCGGGTCTATAACGGCAACGTCTTCGAAGGGCCGGCCCATCTCAAACGCCTGTATGAATCGGCGAAAGTGATTATGCTGGATATTCCCATGGACATTGAAACGCTGGCCGATGCGATGGAACAGACGGTTCGAGCCAACAATGTGCAGGAAGGGTATATCCGTCTGATCGTAACACGAGGTGTCGGGGACCTGGGGTTGAATCCCTTCATCTGTAAAAACGGAGCCACCATCATTATTGCCAGTGAGATTCGGCTCTATCCGGAGGAACTCTACGAAAAAGGTCTGAAGGTCGTTAGTGTTTCGTCGATTCGCAACCATCCCCTGTCCTGCCCGCCGCAGGTCAAGAGCTTGAACTATCTGAACAATATCCTCGCCAAAATCGAGGCGATTCAAGCCGGTGCCGCCGAGGCGATTATGTATAATCATCTGGGCTACGTTGCCGAGGCCAGCGGTGACAATGTCTTTACCGTCCGCAATGGCGTCGTCTGTGCACCGCCGACTCAGGCCGGGTCTTTGGACGGCATCACCCGTGATGTTGTGATTAAGCTGGCGAAAAAGGAAGGCATTGGCGTCCAGGAGAAAGATCTGACCCGGTTCGATCTGTATGTTGCCGATGAAATGTTTTTGACGGGAACCGCGGCGGAGGTGATCGGTGTCGTCGAGATGGATGGGCGTGTCATCGGGGGTGGTGTTCCCGGTCCGGTCACAAAGCGGCTGCGAAAATTGTTCTTTGACTATGCCCGTTCCTGAGAATTCCATCCAACCCGCATAGAGTGCCGCGAAAATGAAATTACAGGACCATTACAACCTGATTCAAACCGAGATGCTTGCGGTTCGGCAGAAAATTGACCGTCAATACGAAATCTCGGACAGCGATCTTTCCGGGGTTCTTCAGGAGATTTCCAAACGGCAGGGGAAAATGCTCCGACCTGCGCTAGTCCTGTTATCCGGCAAACTCATTTCAGAGATTCGCCCCGAGCACATTGACCTTGCGGTGATGGTCGAATTGATCCACCGGGCGTCGCTGCTGCATGACGACGTGATCGATAAAGCACAACTGCGCCGCGGTCAGGCCAGTGCCAATGCGCTCTGGGGCAATACCGCGGCGGTGCTGCTGGGGGATTTCCTGCTGAGCCGGGCATTTACACTCGGCGCATTGTCTCAATTTAACGGCACCGGCCAGATACTGTGCCAAACGGCCCAGACGCTCTGTGAGGGAGAGCTAAAACAAAATCTTCTGAAAGGGTCATGGTCGTTGACCGAACAGGATTATTTCCAGATCATCGAGGCGAAAACGGCGGCCCTTTTCCGCTGCAGTTGTCAATTAGGAGCAATGGCTGCGGGGGCTTCGAAGGAGCAGACCAAGACATTGAGTAAATTCGGCTTTCAATATGGACTGGCATTTCAGATCGCCGATGATTTGCGGGATATCCTGTCAACGGAAAAACAGGAGGGCAAGACGCTTGGTACCGATCTGTTGGAGAAAAAGTTAACGCTGCCGGTGATCCACTGGATCAACCACAATCAAGAGCAGAAACCGGCTCTTATTGAGCAAATAACGGATTGTGCAGATGTTCGGGAATTGACAAAGCAAATGCGGCAGAGTGGAAGCATTGACTATGCCAAAGAATCGGTGAGAAAATACACCGATAAGGCCTGCCATCTCTTGGAGACGTTTATTCCGGCTCCTGCCAGAGAGGCGTTGATTTCTTTGGTCGAGAGCGTTATTTCGGATATTTCATAATGCCCGTCACATCATCAATGACGCAAAAAAAAGGCCGGCAATTGCCGGCCTTTTAATCTATTGGATTGTTATTCTTAGAAGCTGAACGCGTACGAAATGCTCGCCCACAGCTCATCCTGAGTGTTAACCGTCTCCTCGAAAGAATTCTGGAAGTAAACGGCCGGTACGACTTTCGCGCCGGTCATCGGGCATGTCATAGAAGTGCTCAGGCCCCACACCATGTGTGACCAATCGTGGTCGACTGTGTCGGCGCCAACGCCATCATTGTAAACAATGTCCCAAGTAAAGGTCATCGGCAGTTCCGGAACTTGGTCAAGAGTGAAATCGTAGCCAAGACCTGCGAGATAGATGGTGCCGCCTGTAAAGCCATTGCTGGCATAGCTCTTAGCATTCCACATCTGCATGACACCAAAGTGAGGAACAACCCCATTATCCAACAGCGCCGGCATAGAACCGGTCAGGAAGACTTCCTGCAGATCACTGCCCTTGGTCTGCGTGTCGATATAATCGTAGTAACGCCATCCGATCTGATAATTTGTCTTCCATGGGCAATCTTCATAGGCGGCGCCATTATAAGCCAGTGTGTAATTGTACTCGGTCCGATTCACACGGCTTGTACTGGCATATGCAGGGCTGCTGGCGTCCGCTCCCGTGGTTCCGGCCGGACCGGCATACGACATCCAGACATTGGCGCTGAAGCCGTTGCCGAGATCGACGTTGACACTGGGCTGGAAAGCGCCGGTGTTATCGAGGATGTCAAAACCTCTCCAGATGTACTTAGAGGTGTAACTCAGATCGACAGTGACTCCCATGGGCTCTGTGGCCTTCGGTGCTGCGGCCGCCTGCTCAGCGGCATTTACAAATCCCGCAACACTCAACAATACTACCATTCCCACCAACAGTTTCTTCATTTTTGATCTCCTAAATAAAAATCCGTTTTCATTCCTTAATTTTACGATCACAAACAACACCTTGAGTAGTATTACATCCACAAGTATCGACTAATTCAAGCAAAAACCTTACATTTTTTCAATAAAAGTTTCCCCAAAAAACACAGATTTTGTCCGGAAATTCAGTGTGTTGAATATAGTCGGGACAAGGGGAAAAATGAGAAAAAACCTCAATATCAGTATCCTTGAACAGCTATTTCACTTCTTCCGGGTGAAACATCTGTTTGGCTTGCCCCACCAGGTAAAAACTGCCGGTGACACAAATGAGGTCTTCTTTGGAGACAGCGTTTTCGGCAACCCGAATGGCTTCTTTCAGCGATAGCGTGGTCTGGCACATCTTGCCGCACATCTCCGTATACATTTCTGCAAGTTCGGAAGGAAAAACCGCCTTGGGCGAGTTGGACCGGGTAAAGATGACCTTGTCAGCGCCGTATTGAAGTTCGCTCAGCATGCCGCGAACATCTTTATCGTTGTTGCAGCCGAAAATAATGATCATCGAATCGTAAGGAACATGCTGCCCGATGGCTTGAATCAGCGCTCGAACGCTGGCGGCATTATGTGCCGCATCAATCAGGATTCGGGGATCCTCGCAGACGATTTCCATCCGTCCGGGCAGTTTCACTTCACTTAGTCCCGTAACGGCTTTCTGGTCGTCTATTTCGTACCCCTGATTTTTCAGGTTGTCCAGCATGGCCAGAGCCAGTCCGCAGTTGATCGCCTGATGTTCGCCGGGCAGCGGAACGCGCAAGTGCTCAAAGCGGCTGCTGGACGTGGTCAGGCAGATCCGCGTATGCGGACCGTCTTCGCGTGAGGATTCAAACCGGTAAGAGAAATCAATATCTTTGCCCGTTATCACCAGCGGGGCTTTTTGCAAAACAGCGAGCTTTTTAAGAATTCGCATCGCTCCCGGTTCCTGCTGAACGGTTACAACGGGAACGCCTTTTTTAATAACGCCCCCTTTTTCCTTGGTAATGCTGTCAAGGGTCGTTCCCAGGAGATTTTGGTGATCGATGCTGATCGAGGTGATCCCGACTAATTCCGGATCGACGACATTGGTACTGTCCAACCGCCCTCCAAGACCTGTTTCGATGACAGCCAGATCCACTTCGTTATCGGCAAAATGCAGGAAGGCCAGCGCGGTCATAATCTCAAAGAAAGTTGGACCGTTGTCGGTTTTGATTAATTTCTCGATAACAGGATGCACCCGATTCATCAGGCCCAGCATCATTTTCTTATCAATCATTTTAGAATTGATGGCAATCCGTTCGTGCAGCGTCGTTACGTGCGGTGACGTGTAAAGCCCCACACTGTATCCGTTGGCTTCGATCATTTTCGCCAGCATTGCCGCGGTGGAACCTTTACCCTTGGTTCCGGCAATATGGATCATCTTTATCTTTTTGTGGGGATTGCCAAGGCCCTTAAGAAGTTGATTCATTCGCTTAAGGTCAAAAGTTGTGACATTATAGCGCAGCTTCTGCTGCCTCTCATAATCCGTCTTATCAAACAGGTATTGCATCGCCTTTTGATAAGTGCGAAACGCCTTTGCGGGACGTTTGACTTTTGTAACGGAAGCAGAAGAGGGTTTTTTGCTCGCTTTCTTAAAAGTCTTCTTCCCTGTACTTTTCTTAGTTTCCATAATTTACTGAATACTATCATAATCTGCGGTCGAGGTCAATTGTGTTCATTTACTTTTACACGAAAAACGAGGACGCTGATTTGAATGCATTCTTTTAACTTCTTTATTTCAAAGAAGATAGAAACTTGATTTTAGAGATTAAATTTAATCAGATAGGCAAAAAATAACATCTTCCTCTTATCATAATATAAGATAATCTTTTCGTGTCGTTCGGATTGTGCCGGAATTAAGTTCTTGAAAGAGACTATGGGGTTTGTTAATATATGCGTCCTTAATTTTGATACGGAACTAAGCTGTTCCGGGAAATAGAGAGTGAAATCATTGATTTTGGAGTAAAAACGGCATGAGTGGATTAAATAAACTCGACAATCGTTGTGTGCAAACAATCCGTTTTCTTTCGATGGACGGGGTCCAGAAAGCGAAGTCCGGGCATCCCGGCATGCCGATGGGCATGGCCGCGGCGGCTTATTCATTGTGGGACAGGCACTTGAAATTCGATCCCAAGAATCCAAAATGGATCAATCGTGACCGTTTCGTCTTGTCGGCCGGTCATGGAAGCATGCTGATTTATTCACTGTTGCACTTATTCGGCTATGATTTACCTCTCGATGAGCTGAAACAGTTCCGTCAATGGGGCAGCAAAACCCCCGGTCACCCTGAATACGGCCACACCCCCGGCGTCGAAGTCACCACCGGCCCGCTCGGACAGGGTATTTCCAATGCCGTCGGCATGGCCATCGCACAGAAATATCTGGCCGCACGCTACAACAAAGATGGCATGAACATCTTTGATTATCATATTTATTCGATTTGCGGCGACGGCTGTCTGCAGGAAGGTGTCAGCGGCGAGGCCAGCAGTTTGGCAGGACACCTCGGACTGGACAATTTAATCGTTATCTATGACGACAATCACATCACGATCGACGGCGAAACCGAACTGTCCTTCACCGAAGATGTCGCCAAACGCTACGAGGCCTATGGATGGAACGTCATATCCATCGAAGGAAACGGCCATGATATTGAATCGCTCGACAAGGCCATCAAAAAGGCCCAATCACAAACCCAAAAGCCCACACTCATCAAATTCCGTTCGCATATCGGCTATGGCAGTCCCAACTTCCAGGACACCCACACCGCCCACGGCGCTCCGCTCGGAGAAGATGAGATCAAGCTCATCAAGAAAGCTGACGGATGGGACCCGGAAAAGTCCTTTGTGGTTCCCGAAGAGGTATCCGCGCACTGTGCCAAGGCCAAAGAAAGGGGCGCAAAGCTTTATTCAGAATACCAGGCTCTCTTTGACAAATACGCAAAAGCATATCCGGAACTGGCGAAAGAAATTACCGATGCCCTGAATGGCAAGCCCGGGGTTGATATCGATTCGCTGTTGCCAAAATTTGACGTCAGCAAACCGGTGGCCACCCGAAGCGCTTCCGGGGCCGTCTTGAATGCCCTGATGCCTTCCATGCCGCTGGTGCTGGGCGGTTCTGCGGACCTGACGCCGTCCAATAATACGCATTTCAAAGGGGCCGAGGATTTCCAGAAAGATAACCCTTCCGGCCGCTATATCCGCTATGGTGTTCGTGAGCACGGCATGGCCGCGGTCATGAACGGAATCGCCGCCAACGGAATACTGCGTCCTTATGGCGGGACATTTCTTGTCTTTGCCGATTACATGCGAGGCGCGATTCGTGTCGCGGCGTTGTCAAAATACCCGACGATTTTCCTCTTCACGCATGACAGCATCGGCGTCGGCGAAGACGGTCCGACCCATCAGCCGGTGGAAACATTGGCTTCGTTGCGGATTATCCCCAACCTGTTGACATTCCGTCCGGCCGATGCAAACGAAACGGCTCTGATGTGGAAGTACATGCTGACCCACAACGATGCTCCGGCGGCAACCGCTTTGACCCGCCAGAATCTGCCCATTCTGGATCCGGCCAAATATCCCAATATGACAAAGCATTTCGACAAGGGGGCCTATGTCCTTATCGAAGAAAAGAATGCCGATGTTCTGCTGCTGGCGACCGGTTCCGAAGTTCAGTTGGCGATTGCGGCCCATGAAAAACTCGCCGCCGAAGGCATCAAGGCACAGGTGGTTTCCATGCCGTGCTGGGCATTGTTTGAAAAACAGGATGCGGCCTACAAAGAAAGCGTTCTTCCGGCCGCCGTCAAGGCCCGCGTGGGTGTCGAAGCCGCTCTGGACGCCGGCTGGTGGAAGTACCTCGGTACCAACGGCGAATTTGTCGGCATGAGCAGTTTTGGTGCTTCGGCTCCGGCCGGAACCTGCTTCGAGAAGTTCGGCATCACCACCGACGCCGTCATCGTCGCAGCCAAAAAGTCGATGGCAAAATAACGCGTAATGCGGCCTGAAAGGCCAATATGACTTAGCCCAGGGCAACGCCCTGGGCATAAGGCCAGTAATAAATTATCGCCCTAAAAGGGCAGTATAAAAAAACCGCTGTTCAAGGCCCCGTTTTTCTCAAAGCGAGGCCTTGTTTTTTGCGCCGATTAGCGTAAAGTATAGAAAAATACAATCCCGATTCAGGAGTCTACCATGGCAAAGCAGAAAATCAAAAAAATCGCGGTCCTTACCGGCGGCGGGGACTGCCCCGGCCTCAATGCCGTCATTCGGGCGGTTACCAAGACAGCGATCAATCGACACCAACTCGAAGTCTGGGGCATCGAAGACGGTTATCGCGGGCTGATTGAAGACCGCATCCGTCCACTCAGTTACAACGATGTCAGCAACATTCTCACGCTCGGCGGCACCATTCTCGGCTCCTGCAATTCGTCCAACCCGTTTTCGTTCCCTGTTCCGTCAGGAAAACGTATGCGAAACAAAGATGTTTCCGATGCATGTATCGAGAACCTCAAAAAACGCGGTATTGAAGCACTTCTCTGCATTGGTGGCGATGGCACCATGGGCTCGGCCGCGGCGTTTGCCAAAAAAGGACTGCCGGTGATGGGCGTCCCGAAAACCATTGACAACGATGTATGGGGCACGGATATTACATTCGGTTTCAACACCGCCGTCACCACCGCGACGGAAGCGATTGATAAACTGCACACGACAGCCAGTTCCCACCATCGCGTGATGATTCTCGAAGTCATGGGCCGCTATGCCGGCTGGATTGCCCTGCACGCCGGAGCGGCAGGGGGTTCGGATGTCATCCTGATTCCTGAAATTCCCTACAGACTTGACAAAATTGCTGATTTCGTTCTGGCTCGTTCGAAAAAAGGCAAACGATTCAGCATTATTACCGTCGCCGAAGGCGCCAAACCCAAAGGTGGTCAACAGGTCATCTACAAGAAAATCAAAAACAGCCCCGACCCCATTCGCCTGGGCGGCATTGCGAACGTCCTGGCCGAGCAGTTGGGACAGATCACCGGCCTGTCCTGCCGCGGCGTGAACCTCGGTCACATCCAGCGCGGCGGCTCGCCGACACCGTTTGACCGGGTGCTGGGGACCGAGTTCGGCTATTATGCGATGGAACTGTTGATGAAGGGCCAAACCAACCGACTTGTCGTCTGGAAAGACGGACACCTTAACAGCGTGCCCCTGAGCCGCATCGCCGGCAAGATAAAAACCGTCAAAACCAATAACCCCCTCGTCCTCGCCGCCAAAGCCGTCGGAACAAGCTTCGGGACGTAAATGGCCTGAAAGGCCAATATAATATAGCCCAGGGCAACGCCCTGGGTCCAAAGGTATCCTAATAAAAAATACGCCCTGAAAGGGCAATATAAAATGTCGCAATCATTAGTCCAAATGTATGTCCATATCGTGTTCAGCACCAAAGATCGCCCCCCGTTTATTGAGTCGGAAATTAAACAGTATTTGGTCTCAAGGGATAGTGTTGCTATATGAAGTGTTTTTGAGAGGTTTATTGTGGAACAGGGAGTAGTTGTATTAGATGGGCGGTATTCTGCACCCTTTAAAAAGCAATTATATATACGCTTAAAGGATATTCTTGATTTTGCCATTAACGAGAAAGAGTCGGGAAAAGGATTATTTGCCCGTCCGGAAGTTGATGCAGGTCTTTTTTGTTTATTGAATGCTTTAGAACGGCTGGAACCGGGAATTGGTTGGAGACATAAAGCAATTGTAACAGCGATTCACTCTATTGATACTGCATTAAAAATGAAAGATCAATGGTGGTGGCCTCGTTATGAAGAGGCCATAAGGGAGCATCGATTTGAGTTAAGCGAAGGCGGTTTTGGCTTGAATTATGGTATAATTGATCAGTATATCCAAGAGCCATTTCGAGAACATGCTAAGAAGCGGTTTCAGATTTCGGAAAATCTTAGCCAGCGATGTGCTGCCGATATAAAAGCTAAATGGGAGCCGGTAAATATTGATCCCTTGCCTGCGGGATTTCCAAAGCCATTGTGGGAAAACAAGTCTGTTCCTGAATTTCCAGAGAATAATAAAAGTGCAGTGAGCAAGTATGGTAGTCTTATTGCAAGCACTGTTTGGCGAATTCTCGATAAACCGTTATGGGATAGACATTATATTGCAATGTGTTTAGGTGATTTCTCTGAACAAGAAAAGCCGGAAGCATGGGGTGGTCTTTCGCAACATTATATTTCTCATTATTCCCTTTTGGCGGATCATGAATTTTATTATTTTGCTGGGATACCAATCCTGCAACGATTCTTCGGTGGGACAGCTGCAACCGTTCTCGATGCCCTTAATGCTCATATTGGTGTACTGAAACATTATTCAGATTGGCGAGAAGAACCATACTCATTTGAGAGCGCAATGGGAGCATTGCTTGTAAACAATACCTCTTTTTTAGACAATTGGGTTAGACGGGTAAAAAAATATAAAGCCCGATGGAATCCCAATAAAGTTTTCAATGTTCTCTTATTGCGGTTTTTAGAGTCACCAAAGAATACGACTTGTCCGGACGTAAAACCTCTGAAAGGAAAGTATCTTTATGCTTATCAACAGGCATTCATCGGTTTAATGACACGGGATAGCGTGCTTCTGGATGAGAGTGTTCTTGACATGTTAAAGCATTGGTCCAAAGTTCAGGATGGGGTTTGGGTTGGTTATGAAAAATACAACTATTGCATACCTGCGATGGCAATTCAGCGGACGGCTTTACGGTTAGGGATGGAAATCAGTATTCCTGATGTTCCTTCTAATGATCCTGAATTAGTTCTGGCAGAAGACCCGCAACGAGCATTTTCGCCTTATTGTACGATTCCTGGAGCAGACCTTGTTGCTAATAGTACTACCGTCCAGTGGCCTTCACTCTATTTGAATGAACCAGTGAATCAAGTCGTAGAATTGGAAGGAAAAACATTTTGGGCCTGTCCCGACATCCAAACATTTTCGGGCGAAATTGAGGGAACCATCCAAGCGAAATTAAAGGTCAGAGTCCCTGGTGGGGTGAAAACCAATATGATTTCTTTTGAAAATACGATGATTGCTGGACGTAGCCTTGATTCTTCCTATGGCATAATAACACCTTCGATTTGTGCTTACTATGCAAATCTTTGGGAACCCAAATGGGTACGGGATGTTTCCTTAAAGCCAGAGAGTATAGTCCTCGAAGGCGATACAATTTTCGCGACGACTTCAGATCTTTTTTCTCCCGGTTATATTTATGCGATTGATGCCGAGTCCGGTGAGGAAAAATGGAAACGCCGCATGAAAGGTGAAGGTTTTAATTGTCATCCGGTTGTCATTGATGATTTAATCATTGTTGCTACGAGGCGTGGTGTTTGTTCTTACGGAAAAAGCGATGGCAAGCTGCGATGGCATAATGACGAGCTACAGCCGAATACAAAAATCGTATCTAATGGGAATATTGTATGTTTTGGAACTGAAGGGCCGAAGAAAGGTCTAAGTGCGTTGGATTCGATTACTGGAAAAAAGATTTGGCATCAAATAATTGGCCAAAAAGGTATTATTGCCATTACAATTTCAGGTGAATGTATTTATGCAGCTTCTTTAGGTGAAAATTTGTGTCACATCGACCTGAGCAATGGGGCAATTAAACATAGATCAAAGGAACGAATAGGGTCTAATGTTCTCATACAAGATGGTATTGTTTATTCGGTGCTCTTGTGTGAAGATGCTGATATACAAACATTAGGAGCATTTGATTTATCTACAGATGAGAATAAATGGATCTGTGATCCAAGGGTTCTCGATGATGAATTAAATTATGTAGGAGTACTTTGGGGTATATGGGGTTCACGGCTGTACTCTGGGGCTTTGGGTTTGAATGCTTTGAATTTAGAAGCAGGGCAGGTGGTATGGAAGGTAAGAAGTGAAAATAGTGATTCTGTTGTTCCTGTATGCTATGACAATGGAGACTTGTATGTTTTTCATAAGAAGGACCTTTGGGTTTTAGATGAGTCTGAGGGATTGTGCTAAAAAAAGTTTTTTATATTTATCGGCAATATTATCTTGGGCTAAATTACATCGGCCTTTCAGGCCGTTTTTGATATTTTGGATTTAGCTAGGTACAAAACGGTCAATGAGATTGCTGCTTGTCTGACCGAGCGCAGCCCTGCACAGGGGCCGCTGAATGTCAGCGGGACGTGGGGATCCTTTGCGCCCATGCTGGCGGCGTACCTGTGGAACACGCTCAAACGGCCGGTTTTGTATATCAGCCCGCACATCGACGATGCCGACACCGCCGCCGATGACCTGCAGGTCTTTGCGGGCCTGCCCATCCAAACATTTCCCGTGTGGGAAAGCCCGGACGAGGTCACCGATGCCACTGATGAGATTCTCGCCCAACGACTGCGATTAACACTCTGGCTGGACCAACAGCAGCAAAAAGACACCTGCGAACCGTTCCTGATTTCAACCTGCGTGCAGGCATTGAACCAACCGGTGACCCGGCCCCAACTGCTCACCGAGCAGGGCCTGTCGCTGGCGATCAACCAGACCATGGAGCCGGAACTGCTTGTCGGCTGGCTGACCGACCACGGTTTCGAACGTGTAGACAGTGTGGACGTCCCCGGCCAGTTTGCCCATCGCGGCGGCATCGTGGACATCTTCGCCCCCGTCTGCACCACCACCAGCGCCGAGCAGGGCGTTTCGGACGTCAGCGAATCCCGCCCGGTGCGTATCGAATTTTTCGGCGACGAAATCGAAAGCATCCGCCGCGTCGATCTGGACACCCAGCTTTCCAGCGATACGCTGACCGCCGCGCAGATTACGGCTTCACAGACGACCGTCACTCCGGAAGGCACGGAACTGCTGCTCAATCTGCTCCCCGCTGAAACGCTAATCATTCTCGAAGAACCCACCGAGATCGCCGAAGTGTCCGAAGTCTTCCTCAGCCGCCTCGACGACGTCCACGGCATGTATTCGTGGAAATCCGTTTACCGGGCCATGCAGAAATTCACCTGCCTGCATGTCAGCCGTTTCGCTCAAACGGCGCAAACCGATTTCCAACTGAACGTCACCAGTGCCCAGCAGTTCGAACACAAGGCCGGTTCGATCTGGAAAGAGCAGGAAACCGTCCTCGGCGACCTTGTTAAGGAAGCCAACGAAAGACGGGTCCTGTTCTATTGCGAAAATCAGGCCGAGATCCAGCGCATCCAGGAAATCCTCCGCGAAAAATTCGACGGTGTCCCCAAAAACTTCAAACTGCTGATCGGATTCATCCATCGCGGCTTTATCGTTCCGGCCCTGAACACCATCCTCGTCACCCACCACGAAGTCTTCGGGCAGGTTTCGGCCCGGCGGCGAATCCGCCGTATTCAAAGCTTGTCGCCCGTGGACA
The DNA here is from genome assembly GCA_029858345.1 of Phycisphaerae bacterium. Taxonomy (GTDB): domain Bacteria; phylum Planctomycetota; class Phycisphaerae; order Sedimentisphaerales; family Anaerohalosphaeraceae; genus 4572-13. The sequence continues at coordinate 7,825 of JAOUFG010000021.1, read as the reverse complement.
GTATGCTTGATCTCAAGAAGGGCGATTACGTCGTCCACATCAGCTACGGCATCGGCAAATATGTCGGCATCCGCATGATGGAAAAAGCTGGCAGCACCGCCGAATACATCACGCTCGAATACGCCGACAAAATCCAGATGCACGTGCCGGTCGCCAACATCGGGCTGATCCAGAAATTCATCGGTTCCACCCCCAAACGTCCAAGCTTAAGCAAGATTGGCACAAAGAAATGGGAAAAGCAAAAAGAAAACGTCGCCAAGGGCATCGAGGAAATGGCCGCCGAACTGCTTGAAGTGCAGGCCAAACGCGAAAAACTCGGCGGATTCAACTTCGGCGCCGACACCATCTGGCAGCGCGAGTTCGAAGAATCGTTTCCGTATCAGGAAACGCCCGACCAGATCACCGCCGTCGCCGAGATCAAGGACGACATGGCCTCCGACAAACCCATGGACCGCCTGCTCTGCGGCGACGTCGGCTACGGCAAGACCGAGCTGGCCATGCGGGCGGCGTTCAAAGCCATCCAGTCCGGCAAGCAGATCGCCGTTCTCGTACCGACCACGGTCCTCTGCGTCCAGCACGGCCGCACCTTCCGCGAACGCTTTGCCGATTTCCCGGTGACGGTCGAAGCCATCAACCGCTTTACCACGCCCAAAGAGGCTCGCGAAATTCTCGCCAATTGCCGCAAGGGGGTGGTCGATATCCTCATCGGCACGCACCGGCTGCTAAGTGACGATGTGGGCTTCAAAAATCTCGGTCTGCTGGTCATCGACGAAGAACAGCGATTCGGCGTTGAACACAAGGAACGGCTCAAACGCTTCCGCATCAACGTGGACATCCTGACCATGACCGCCACGCCGATTCCGCGGACGCTGCACATGTCGATGATCGGCCTGCGCGACATCAGTTCGCTGTCCACGCCGCCGCTGGACCGCCGGGCCGTCGTTACCAAGGTCTGCCGTCACAGCGACGAGACCATCCGCAAGGCCATCCTGTTCGAGATCAGCCGCGACGGGCAGGTTTTCTTCCTTTACAACCGCGTGCAGACCATCGAACGCTTCGCCCATGAAATCCGGCAACTGCTGAAAGACCCGTCTGTGAAGATTGATATTGCCCACGGCCAGATGGCCAAGCACGAACTGGAAGATGCGATGATCCGCTTCATCACCGGCGACACCGACATTCTTGTCTGCTCGACAATCATCGAGTCCGGCATCGATATCCCCAACGCCAACACCATGCTCATCGCCGACGCCGACCGCTTCGGGCTGGCCCAACTACACCAACTTCGTGGCCGTGTAGGACGTTACAAGCACCGCGCGTATGCGTATATGCTCCTGCCGCGATCGCGCAGCATTACCCCCATCGCCGGAAGGCGCCTCAAGGCCATTGAGGAGTATTCGCAACTGGGCGCCGGGTTCCGCATCGCCCTGCGCGATCTGGAGATTCGCGGGGCTGGCAATATCCTCGGCCCCGAACAATCCGGCCACATCAACACCGTCGGCTATGAACTCTACTGCCGTCTGCTTGGCGAAGCTGTCAGGAAACTGCGTAACGAACCGATCGAAAAAGAACCGGAGACGGTGATCGATCTGGGCTTTGCGACCTACATCCCCAAGAGCTACATCCCCTCGGACCGCCAGCGGCTCAGCGTGTATCAGCGGATTTCGACTGCCCGTAACAGCAAGGATATCGACCGGCTCAAAGTGGAGCTGCGCGATTTGTTCGGCCCCGTGCCCGATCAGGTCACCCAATTTTTGGAACTGTCGCAGCTAAGAATCTGGGCGGCCAAATGGAACATCCAGAGCATCATCGTCCAGAAGCCCGATGTGATCTTCACCTTCCCCGAAGGCGCCAGTGCAACCGACCTGTTCGCCCGCTACCCCGGCACCGTCCGCATTCCCGACCCCCGCACCGTCCACCTGCGCCTCGAAAAAAACTACTTCGACCCCCAAACCCTCCTGGCCGTTTTAAGAAAACTGCTGCGAAGATAAAGTAAGAGTTCAAGCTTCAGCTTGTTTTTATACGATAAGTTTTAATCGGCCTGAAAGGCCGTTGTAATATAGCCCAGGGCAACGCCCTGGGTTTAAGATGCACCCAATTAGGAGAATGCCCTGAAGGGGCATGATAATAAAATGGCACAATCATTAGCTCAAAAGTATGTTCACATTGTATTCAGTACCAAAGAACGCTATCCATTTATCGAAACAGACATCGAACCACAACTTTATGCCTATATGGCTGGGACCATAAAACAAATGGAGGGCATTCCTTGTCTGATTAACGGAACTGCTGACCATATACATATTCTATCAACATTGCCAAGGACCGTAACTTTGGCAAAATACATTGAAGGAATCAAACGTCCCAGCAGTCGATGGCTCAAAACAAAAGGCGGTATGTATGAAAAATTTGCCTGGCAGAACGGGTATGGTGCATTCTCTGTCAGCAGTTCCAGAGTGGAAGCGGTTAAGCGGTATATCGCCGGACAGGAAGAGCATCATCGTACGGTTACATTCAAAGAAGAATTTCTTGAATTTTTGCGAAAGTACAAGGTTGAATACGATGAACGTTATTTGTGGGATTGATTACGTTGCCCTTACAGGGCGATAATTATTTTTGTGACTCCTAAACCCAGGGCGTTGCCCTGGGCTATAATACATCAGTCTTTCAGACTGTTTTGGATTGAACTTTAAAACTTACGATATAGTGAGGAATGGCCTATATGGCAGACTTAAAGAACAAAAAGCTAATTTACCTCAAAGGATTTCTATTTTTGTTCGGTGGGATGATGGCATCGTTGATTATCCTGCTGGAACATCCATCATGGAAGGTTGCGGTGATGCTGGCTTTGGCGATTTGGTGTTTCTGCCGGGCCTACTATTTTGCTTTCTACGTCATCGAACACTACGTTGACAGCAATTACAAATTCGCCGGCCTGTGGTCATTTGTACGGTATATTCTCACAAAAAAAGATGAATGATTCACAACGCATGTCACCCCGGCCTCTGAGCCGGGGTCCAGGGCGTTAACGGCTGGATGCCGGATCAAGTCCTGCATGACAAATCAGAGAAATCGGTGTAATCTGTGGACTAACTATCGCCACCCTCACGCTTGCGCGATTCTTGTCGGATTTGTTCGATGATTTCCCGAAAGTGGATCGACGGCCGCAGGTACTCCGAAGGATTAAGACCGATTGCTTTATAGATTTTTCCTTTTTCAAATTCCAACGGCTCTATCTGAAGCCGCATCTTAAATCCATACTTTTCCAGTACGGTGCCCGGGTTCGGTGCCGGGCAGTCCTGCGGCACGGTATCCGGGCATATTCCGGGTATCAGCCAGGGCGTAATGAATCCGTCATCCAATCCAACATCCAAATTCCGTTCTTTCATCTTTACGAAGAAATAGTATCCGCCTTCAAACCATTTTCCCTGTACGGCATGTTTCGTTTTGCGGGCGGTTTCGGCGGGTTGGACGTCCAACTGCCGCAGGGTTTCGTCAATCAATCGCGTCATCGCGTCTTCGTACGATTCATTGGCTGTGTTCAGGGCCATGACCGCCAGTCGTGTTCCCAGGACATCCGAATAAGTGTCCTCCCAGGAAAACGCGGAGATATTTTCCGAGAAGACGCCGGACGAAGCGAACCCGTACCAGGTCAGTATTTCATGCCAGATCAAGCTGGTGTGAGCCAGATACTGTCCATACGAAATCGACACTTTCCGGGCGATTTTTTTTCTCTGCTGCCAGGACATATTCCGCCATTGATCCGGGTAACTGATGGTTAAGTGATAACGTGCAGGTTCAATGATTCTGTACGTACCGCTCGTACGGGACCGGAGCAGGGTGTTATAGACGAGTTGGGATGCGTATTCCGTGCGGTCAGCGGCTTCACGAACGTGCCCCAGGTCAATGAATCCGCCTTTGCAGGTATAGAGCATTCCCAGTTTTTCCTCATGGCTGGGAGCCAGACTGTGATGTCCAAGGTCATTTGGATCGGGAAACCGCATCCCTGTCGGATCCCCGAAATAATCGCTGACACGCAGCCGCGGCCGGGAGCCGACCTGACAGCCCGCCAGTGAAATGATCAGCAACAGGGCTGTTATAAATCTGTAGAAAACGATTTTTTTAAGGATTTTTTCCACAACAGTCTATTCCCCAAGATGTCTGATGATGGCTCGCTTACGCGGCAAAAGTACATCGGCCTTTTTTTTGTCTTCGGTTCCGTTAAACCAGTACGCTACGTCGAGCAGTGCCAGAAAATCAGCCGTATAATCTTTCAGAATGCCGACCATCTCGACCGGCTGATCTCCGTGCAGGAGCTCGGCAACGACCTGGTGGCCGATATATCTTTCCAACAGCGGCTCATACGAGGTATCGACCGATCCGATGACTTCATTTTTCATCTGGCTGACGTATTTATCCTGTGCGCTGAGTAATGCTCCGGCTCCCGTTGTCTTTTGGGCCTGGCTCAGCAGGACATTGGAGACTTCCATGATCGAGTCACGAATCGTCTTAAAGACATTCACGGTCTTTCGCCACAAACGCCGCAGCCAGTGAGGGTGATAGGTCCGCCTGAGCTCCTTTTCGCGCCGCTGGTACTGCTCATCGCTGAGCATATCATGATACCGAATCATCGCAGAGATATTACCGTATTCATATTTGTACAGCATGTAGCTGGATTCGATGTGCCCGTTGGCGTCTTTATGGGCCTGCGGATAGACCAACTCCATGCCGGTCGCCTCGACACGAAGGGTGCCCCAGATATATTTGCTGTTGGCGTCTTCCAGCGTGACCGCAAAGCCGTCAAAGGCCTTCAGGCACTTGTCTTTCTTGCGCCCGCGGATAAACGCCGCGATCACCGTTGACAAAAAAATGAACAGAATTGTAATAACCACCGGGTGAAAAAAACCGGTGAAGAAACTGTTTTCTGGCATTTCGTTCTCCTGTGACAAATACTTTCGATAACAGAATAGTGCAAACCGCCCGTCCCGTCAACACTTAGGTTCGAGACGGAAAATGAACTCCCATTTGTGCGGTACGTATAAATGGCATGAACAAGATTGTTCTATCCTCATTTTGGGTGTTACTGCTGCCGGCCTTAACGGCCTCAAACAGGGGGTGCCGCACGTTCTTTCTGCCGCACTATGACCCCAACAGCCCGCCCGCTTACACCGAAAACACGAAAGCCGTTGCCAAGGAGACCGCTATGGATGCCTCGAACCCCCAATCCCCAATGCCCCAAACCGAACGCCAGTGGAAACAGAAACTGACACGCCAACAGTATTATGTCCTCCGGCAAAAAGGCACCGAGCGTCCCTTTACCGGAAAATATGATCATTTTTTCGAAGAGGGCGTCTATAAATGCGCCGGTTGCGGTGCGGAGATATTTTCTTCCGATGCCAAGTACAACTCCGGCTGCGGTTGGCCCGCCTTTTCCGCGCCTGCTGACAAAGAGGCCGTTGCCGAACGCCGCGACACCACTCTCGGAATGGTCCGCACCGAAATCTATTGTCCCAAGTGCGGCGGCCACCTCGGCCACGTCTTCAATGACGGTCCGGCCCCCACCGGCCAGCGCTACTGCATCAACTCCGCCGCCCTCGATTTCGAAAAAGGAGACAAAACACCCGAAAAGTAGATAAGTGTAGTGGTATATTTCTGTCTTGATGTATACTTGTATACACGCATTCCTGTATACCCGACTTTCATCTTCCATTTTACTGATCAATAGCTTATAATCTCTGCGTATACGATAAAATTACAGGACAAATCAATGGGTGAATCCAAATTCAACTGGTTCGACATTGCCAAACGGCTCAAGGCCATCTCGCAGGCGGGCAGGCACTTTGCTAAAGACGACTACGAGCGCAAGCGGCACGAAGAGATCGAGCAGATCGCCGCGGAGATCTTTGAGCAGCATACCGAGAACATGGACGCCATACAGGCGCTGGGCATCCTGCAGGAAGATGCCGGCTACCCCACGCCGAAGGTGGACTGCCGCGGTGTCGTGTTCAGGGACGACAAAATTCTCATGGTCAAAGAGATCGCCGACGGCGGATGGACGCTGCCTGGCGGCTGGTGCGATACCGGAACGACGCCCTCACAGAACGTCGCCCGCGAGGTCTGTGAAGAGTCCGGCTACAAGGTCAAGGCTACGAAACTGCTGGCTGTCTATGACCGTGATAATCAGGGCCACACGCCGTCATATCCATTCAGCATTTACAAGCTGTTTTTCCTGTGTGAACTGCTCGGCGGCGAGCCGACACCCAGCAGTGAAACCAGCGAGATCGCCTGGTTTGCCGAAGACCAACTGCCCGAGAACTTATCCAACGGCCGCACCCTGCACCACGAACTCCGCCAGTTCTTCGACCACCACCGCAACCCCGACCTGCCGACGAAATTTGATTGACTTATTCCCCGATGATTTGGCAAACAACTTTTCGGTTTCGGGGGCGGGTGTCGAAATCGATTAGGACGATCTGCTGCCAGGTACCAAGCATGGGCTCCTGTTGGCAGAAGGGCACCACCAGCGACGGCCCCAGCATCGATGCCCGCACGTGCGCGTGGCCGTTGTCGTCGTGCCATGTTTCCTCGTGTTCATAGCGACCGTTCTTCGGAGCGATTTTTTCAAACGCCGCGTTGATGTCATGCTTGACCAATCCCGGCTCATATTCGATCGTCGTGATCCCGGCGGTCGACCCCACATTAAACACCGTCACCGTCCCGTCGTTGAATCCGGCGTTGGCGATTGCCCTTTGCACATCCCCTGTAATATCGACAATATCGCAGTTGCCTTTTGTGGCGATTTCCAGTGTTTCGGTCTTGACCATCATGCCTCACACTGTATCAGATATGAAAGCAGACTCAAGCCCCATTTTCCGCAGTCTCGTTTTAATACGCAAACTCACCGAACAATTCCCGTGCCTTTGCGTTATACGCCTCTGCCGCCGCGGCCTCCGATTCAAACAGCCCGAGGTAAAAATGCTGCCCGTTGTACCAGATCTGCGCCCGCCATTTCCCCCGCCGATCGCGCGACACCCCTTTATACCGCGACGAACGCCCGCGCTGGCCCCGTTGGTTCCGCACATTCTCCGCATGGCGGCACACCCGCAGGTTGCACCGCCGGTTATCCAGCCCGTCGTGGTTGATATGGTCCACCACCTGCTCCGGCCCCGCCCCCATGATCTCCCGGTGCATCCGGATCGTCCGCCCCCTCTCCTTCCGCACCGCATAAAAAGTTTCCTGTTCTCCTGTTCTATCCTCCGTAGCTTCTTGTCCTGCGTAGCTTGATGCGAAGCAGGAAGCGGGGAGGGGGTTTGCGCAGAGGGGTTTGTAAGACGAAGCCGCATACCAGCTATACGCCATCACCGCCGCGTAATCCCCCGCATCCACCAGTGCAAACCTCCCCTGCGATAGCGGCACAACCCGTCCCCCATCCATGTCATCCCGCTCTCCCAACGTGTCATCCCGACCGGAACGATGCGAAGTGGAGCGAAGCATCGTGGAGTGGACCTATTTAAACCAATCCGCTCCTTAAACCGCGCGCATGGGCCTGCCCTGAGCAATGTCGAAGGGCCTGTCGCGTCGGAGCGCAGCGAAGACGGAACGGCAACCCACAGTCCCCGGTACCCCGGCCGGTGCGAACAGATCAAAACCTCCCGCTCCAGCCCATGCACCGTCTCACAGTGCACGCAATATGTACAACAACGCTCCTTCATCATTTGCCATTAATCAATAATCAATAATCAATAATCATTTCCATCCCTTCCCCAATAATCAATAATCAATAATCATTTCCATCCCTTCCCCAATAATCAATAATCAATAATCA
>JAOUFG010000117.1 GCA_029858345.1 Phycisphaerae bacterium | reverse complement strand
GAAATGCTTGAAATCCGGAAGAAAGTGGCTAATATCTGTTTCCTCCGGGCTGAAACTTCCGGAAATACGTGTTAGAGTACCAAAAGCGCTTGTAGCTCAATTGGATAGAGCATTGGTCTACGGAACCAAAGGTTTGGGGTTCGAATCCCTACAAGCGCGGTTTTTCGAAAATGGATTCATCCTTCTGTCATGGCCATTGCGGGCCTTCCAATCGATTCCGCTCTGTTTTGATTATTTATCTGTCAGCCAGTTGGGGCCGATGGCCACATCGACTTTTAGCGGAACGTCAAGTTTAATCGCCGAGGTCATTTCCTGCGTGATCCATGTTTTGTGTGTCGCCGCCGCCTTTTTGGGCAGTTCGAAGACCAGTTCGTCATGGATTTGCAAAATCATCTTGACCGGCAGATGTTCCTTGTCAATTCGCCGCTGGATATGAATCATCGCCATTTTGATCAGGTCCGCCGCCGACCCCTGAATGACCGTGTTGATCGCCAGCCGTTCGGCCTGCGAGCGGACATTGAAATTTTTACTTTCTAAGCCCGTAATCGGACGGCGGCGGTGCAGGATCGTTTCGGCATAGCCGAGATTTTTTGTCTTGTGGATCACGTTGTCCATAAATGACCGGATGGACGGATAGCGATTAAAATAGTCCTCAATGAATTGCTTGGCCTCGGCCTGTGTGATACCGATAGCCCTGGACAACCCAAACGGCCCCTGCCCGTAGATGATGCCAAAGTTAACGCCTTTGGCTTTGCCGCGCATCTCACTGGTCACATCTTCCGGGTCAACATCGTACACCTGCGAGGCGACAAAACGGTGAATATCCTGATCATCGGCAAACGCTTTCAGCAAGGCCTTATCCTTCGAAAAATGCGCCAGCAGTCGAAGCTCGATCTGGGAATAGTCCGCACTGAGAATGCAGCCGGATGTGTTGGCAGGGATGAAAGCCGAACGAATCTGCCGCCCCATCTCCGTACGAATGGGAATATTCTGCAGATTCGGGTCCGACGACGACAGCCGCCCTGTCGCCGTAACCGTTTGATTGAACGACGCGTGAACCCGGTTGGTCTTCGGGTTGATGAGCTGGCCGAGCTTGTCCGTATAGGTGTTTTTGAGCTTAACGATTTGGCGGTACTCCAGCAGCAGCGGCACAATCTCGTGGTCGTTTTTGAGCTGCTCCAGCACGCCGGCATCGGTGCTGCGCTGGGTGGTTTTGCCGGTCTTGAGCGATTGCAGACCCAGGCGATCAAACAGGATTTCTCCCAACTGTTTCGGCGAATCGATATTAAACGGCACTCCGGCCAGCGCATAAATCTGGTCGGTGAGTTTTTCCGCCGCATCGGTCATTTCATTGGACATTTTTCGCAGCAAGGCCGTATCCAGCGATACGCCGTTAGCCTCCATCCGGGCCAGCACCGTCACCAGCGGCATCTCGACCGTCTCGAACAGGTCCTTGATCTGCGGCATGGCGTCCAGCCGTTTTGCCAGAAACTCGTACAATCGCCACGTCACATCGGCGTCTTCGGCGGCGTATTGACAGGCCGCACTGGTTTCGACCTGATCGAACGTGATCTGCTTTTTGCCCTTGCCAATCAAATCCGAAATCGGAATCGGCTCGTAACCGAGGTAATCCCGCGCCATCGCGTCCATGCCGTGGCTGGACCGGTCGGCGTGCAGGCAGTAGGAAGCGACCATCGTATCGAAGATCTTCCCATCGGCCACAGCCACCGGCATCCCGGCATTCTCCAGTACAAGATAGTCATACTTAAGATTTTGCGCAACCTTGAAGCGGTTCGCGTCACCTAAAATCGGGCCTATCGCTTTGCGTACGTTTGCGATATCAAGATGTTTCTGGCCCAAAGGTGCCCTGATTGCCAGATAATACGCCTGCCCCGCCTTCCACGAAAAACTCATTCCCACCAAATCAGCCCGCATGGGGTCCAGCCCGGTCGTTTCGGTATCGAATGCAAACGCATCCTGTTTTTTGAGGTCCTTGACAAATGAATCCAATTTGCCCTGTGTATCAATCAATTGATAATCTGCATCCGTTCGGGCAGTTTTTGTTTCGTGTGGCTGGTCAAATAAGCCACCAAAGCTCTCCCCCTGCGAAGGGGGAGTACCCCGAAGGGGGGAGGGGGTTGTTTCTTCCACCCCCAGCGACGACAGCAGTTTGGTGAAACCGAGTTCTTTATAGATCGCTGCAAGCTTGTCGGTGTCCGGCCCGCAAAAAGCAAACGCTGATTCGTCAAACTCAATCGGTGCCTGGGTATTGATGATGACCAGGTCGCGGGACAGGTAGGCCTGCTCTTTGAAGTTTCGCAGATTATCGCCGCGTTTGCCCTTGATCTCGTCGGCGTGGGCGTAGAGTTCATCCAGCGAGCCGTATTTTTTGATCCAGTCCATCGCCGTCTTGGGACCCACGTCCGGCACGCCGGGGATATTGTCGGCGGCATCGCCCTGCAGGGCCAGCACATCAATAAACTGTGCCGGCGAAAGGCCCATGTTCTCTTTGAGTTTTTCAGGATCGATTATTTCATCTTTTTTTATGTCATACGCAACCACATGCTCATTCAGCAACTGAAGCATATCCTTGTCTTTGGAACAGATATAGGCGTCAATGCCCTTCTCGGTCGCCTCGCGCGCGAGCGTCCCGATGAGGTCGTCGGCCTCCCAGCCGTCCACGCGGAGCATCGGGATGTTCATGGCCTCGAGAATCTGCTCGATGCGGACGATCTGCCCCGGCATATCCTCCGGCATCGGCGGACGGTGGGCCTTGTATTCGGGGTACATGTCCACACGGAAACTGGAGGCCTTGGAATCCATCGTCACCACCAGCATATCCGGCTTGGTCCGGTCGATCAGTCCCAGCATCGCCGTGGTAAACACAAACACCGCCTTCGTCGGCTCGCCCGAAGGCCCGGTCAAAGGCCGCATCGGCGCATAATACGCCGAGTAAATATGTGCATGACCGTCAATGATATATAATTTTTTTGGCATAATTTCGTATTATAAACATTGTAATCAAAATAGAAAGGGAAACTCAGATGACCTGAAAAAAGGATTTCTATACCGGAATATTTTTTCTGCGTTTTTGAATATCCTCTTTTAGTTTCCGTTTATTTCAGCCTGCTATTAACCCAAGATTTCCATACTTGAAAATAACCGTATATCAAATATAAATCTTCGATTTCTTTTTTAACGTCATCTTTATGTTCAATGTTGCTTTCATCGCTGATGTTTAATGATGTGTCTTTTAACATCATAGCAGAAAGTGCATATACATGAGCACACAGCAAATGAGCGTCTTCTTCTGTATTCGGAGAACCTATGTAGCCGGAATGGATGAACATATTCCCATAGTAATAAACGTCTCGATGAATATCCAATAACCCCGCTTTACGTGCTCTATCTTCAACTTTCATGCCCGACCAATGCAAAACTCTTTTTGTCCCCCATATCGATCGTATATTTTCTTCCTTTTGATCGCCATCAATTAAATGATTCCTTAAGGCTGATGATTCTCTTTCAGGTTTCCCAAGCTCCTTGTCAATATCCAATAATTTCTTGGCTGACCAGTAACGGTGTGCCATATCAAATACAAAAAACTTCTCTAGGGCATTATCAATTAAATCACTGTCGATCAGAGCAAAGTCAATATATAATTCCAGCATACTTCGTAATGATGCTCCCAAAAGCTGACAATAACCAACTTCATTCAGTTTGACAATACCGAGAGCCCAAGCATATATTCGACCATATAAATGAAGCTTTGCTGTTTTTTTTGTCTTTCCATCCTCCAATCCCATAAGTTCCGGAACAAGATTTTCATCAAGATAGTTTACTATTGCATGGAGAGGTCCAAAATGAAAGTTCGCTTGTTGTCGACGATCTAAAACTTTGTCATCAAAATTAGTAAGCCATCTAAAGAAGTCTAAACACGTTTGAAGAGAATCTATTACGATTGATATATCGTCTGAGTTATGTTGAATTATTTTATCATTCTGGCGTGAGAAGACATCATTGATTCTATTCAAGTCAGAATTAATTATTGTTTTTGGAAGCAGTGAGTAAATAAGACTTATTGATTTCTCGATCCAACGTTCAATTAATGTTGTGACAGGAATTGCCAATTTAGAATCAGATGAAGCTTGCAAAATTTTATTTGATTTTGGTGATTGCTGTAGACGTTGACCCTCATTTATCAGAGTTTCTAATTGACCAATTTCTACAAAAGATTGTGAACTCAAGGCGTCCCTATTACTGCTTAATTGTTCCACTATTTTTCAATAACACAGCTGCCAACACATTAGTCTCAATTCCTTTATATATATCCTGTAAATCCCGTTAATCCTGTCTAAAATAATTCGCGTTCATTCGTGTCTATTCGTGGTTCTGCCCGCTCCATGACTGTCGCGGCTCTGGTTTATTCTCAAGCAGGGACGCTTGAGCTACTTTAGTCCTGCATGGTTTTGACCGAGGCGATGCGGTTGGCGTATTCGGCTTTTTTGCGGATGCCGATAACCACATTGGTGATCGGCAGGCGATCCAGTTGGGGGAAGTAGAAGGTAATGATGCCGACGTTCCACCACCGCAAAATCACATCATCAGTATCGATCTGCATCCGCAGGTCGTCGCGGTCGATAGCGTCGTTGGATTCGGAAAGCCCGTGCTGAAGTTCCAGCCGGTTGGGCAGAAAGACCCAGTAAAAGAACAAGCTCCGCAGCCAGATAATCCGCAGGAAGATCGACCAGATATATGCCAGCAGGATAAAACCCCTTGGCTCGATCTGGACTCCCAGCAGCCGAAAACCACGGAAGAACCCCATCAATGTACCCGGCCCGTGCAGCAGCATAATCAACAGCGCCGCAAAAAAAACGCCGACCAGCAGCCCCAGCACGACCGGGCGGATCTTGAAGATGACTACCGCCGCATTCAGTGCCGCAAACAGGATGACCACCCCGCCGAGAACCGCATTGACTCCGGATGTATCCTCAAGGAACAGCCGGAAAATAAGCCCCAGTATCCCCGCGGCCACCATCAGGGCCGCCGTCGGAATAAACAGCACCGGCCAGCCCCAGTCATAGCCGCACAGCCAGACCTTGATATTCGGGTCCTGCCGGACTTCGTTGTCCCGGATAAACCGCGTGCGGGCACTGCGGGTCACCCGAAAAACCCCTACGACAACCGCCAGGGCAATCGTAATGATAAGCACCGCGTAAAAGGCAAACATCCGGTTGGAGACAAACGAAAACGCCCCGTCCGAAACATCCCGCACCATCCCAAGGATCATCAAAACATAGATACAGACCAAAATCGCCAGAAAATCCGAAAACAGCAACAGTACCTTCAGCTTGTACTTTTGCGGCGGGAGGACATGGTTCGGCGACTGCCCGGCAAAAGATACATCCCGCACAGGGGGTCGCTGATCCTGCGTATTTTCAAGAGGTGTGACAGAAACACCATTTTCCGGGGGTTCCGGCTGTTCGTTAGTGACAGGTGTGTCTTCCTGCATCCTGCGGCTCCTTAACTGAACGTTGATACCAATTCCGGTAAAATTGCGCTCACCGCGCGGCTATGTCGTTTATGCGAAGAACGGGAAATTTCAATCGCGTTCAGTATAGTGTATCCTCACCCTCTTCGCCTGTCAATTTCTATTCCCTTATGGAGGGATAAATTGTGACCGGGTTGTTCGAACAGATCCAGCACAATCTCAATATCCCTGGAACCATGGTCATAGACAGCCGTCCTGAATTTGTTCTTAAAGGAAGAGTCAAGAAAAACTTGACCATCTAAAATTGCAAACAATTCGGTTAAATGCGGGCGAGAGGAATCGAACGTCCACGTCCATAGGACACAAGAACCTAAATTGTGCCCGAATATCTTAAGTCACGCTTATAATGCTAAAAATGGGGGTAGTCAAGTCAGAAATCGTCAAATCTTACCATCCGTCGGAGTTGATTTACGCCATTTTTACGCCGAAGGACAGGCAAGAAAAAACGACTCTTCCGGATAATGCGTAGGTACTGCTTTACAAAAAAAAGACATGGCTTTCGATATTATATTTAGTGTTGGCAGTGATAAACAGGTTGGGTATAATTCACGTATCATGGCTAAATATCCAATATATCTTGATCTAACGAATGCTCCGGCGGTCGTTGTCGGGGCCGGGTCCGTTGCGGCCCGCAAGGTAAAAACGCTGATAGAAGCCGGAGCCGCCGTCAAGGTTGTTACCAAGACGGTCGAGAAGGACTTTGATGAGATCTGCAAAGGGCTTACCATCGAAATCGTGATTTCAGACTATGAACGGTCCCATTTGAAAGAGGCGTTTCTGGTCATCGCAGCGACGGATGATCCTGAGTTGAATACCCGCATTTATAATGACTGCCAGTCGCTGAAAATCCTGTGCAACGTGGTGGATGTGCCGCATCTGTGCAATTTCTACGTTCCCTCCGTCATCCGTCAGGGTGACCTTCAAATCGCCATCAGCACCAACGGGAAATGCCCCGCTTATGCCGCGCATTTGCGAAGAACCTTTGAAAAGCTGATCACGGAAGATCATGCCAGGTTTTTGGAAGGACTCGATGATATCCGCAGAGAAATCATCGCCAACGGTGTCCCCCTGGCGGACCGTAAGACAATGCTCGTTAAGCTGTCAAATGATGATTCGTTTGAGATGTTTCTGAAAGAGGGACCGCAGGCATGGAAACAAAAGTCGCTCAAGATGTTTTCAGCTAAACGAAATAAAGGTTGAACCGAGAGAATTACGATGCATAGTTGTGCAGACCCGGGAACAGTTTTGACAAATTCACCCAGAGCAGTGTGATAATGATGCAGATCAGGCCCGCGATATTCAATACATGTTGGAGTTGGTACCGTTTGGGCCAGACAAAACGGGCATGCAGGTAAAGAGCATAGACCAACCAGCAGACCAGCGACCAGAGTTCTTTGGGATCCCATCCCCACCAGTCGCCCCAGGCGTATTTACCCCAGACCGATCCGAGAAACAATCCCAGCGTAAGGAACGGAAAACCCAGCGCGATAAGCCGGTAGCCCGAATCCGCCATTTTTCGTCCAGAGTCCTTTTTACATGACGGCAGCGTCAGCCCGCCCGCGGCGAACACCGCCGCCTTGGCGGAAAAGATATACGCCGCCATATACGCCGCAACGTGTGGGCCAAAGAGCCAGTATTGCAGCGCCGGCGGAAGAAACTGGGGATGATGGTTGAAAATAAAACCAGCCGGAAACAGTACAACGAGTCCGATCGCCGCATCAATCATCATCAGAACGGAATGATTGGCGTCAAGGATATTTCGCGAAATAAGATGAATCGGCCAAATGCAAAATCCAAGAAAGAGAAACACCTCGAACATATTTTGCATGGGCAGGATTTTGAACATAACGGCAGTCTCCTGTGTAAAAGAGCGTCTTTCAACCCTTTTATCGAAGAGAGTGCCATTTTTTATTGAAAAAATCGCCATCATCGTCCAAAATCCCATGCTATAGCAATTGAAGTTTTCGTATATCGTCAGCCGATAGATGTTATATGAATCCTTATCCAATTGAATTACGCCAACGTGTGCTTGATGCAGTGGACAATAAACCGCTTCTAAACCCATCTGACGCATCAAACGCTTAAAAAAACGAACTTAAGCCTCACTTGAGGAAATGCTGGGTTATCCGATCATATTTCATTGATCTTGCCGCCGGCGGATTTCATCCCCGCACCCGGGCAGGGGGCATTGGCAATCCAGGCCCGGCAGGATGACACCGAAATATGCCGGTTGGCAGCCAACCTGGATGATGCCGACTCCCGACTGACCGCTGAAACGGAACGACGGATTCTGGCCGGGTTGCACGGGGGATGCAGCATTCCCCTCGGGGTCTATTCGCATATCGAAAATGAAGCTATCCATATTCACGCAATCCTTTGCAATCTCGCCGCAACAAAACAGGTCAAAAAGACGATTTCTTGCCCCCTTGATCAAGCCACGCAAGCCGCAGATACGATCACTCAACAAATTCTCGAAGAAGGCGGCCGAGAAATACTGAACGAAATCCGGCTGGAAAAGAAATAATCTACTACCACGCCATAATTTACGCCATTGTGAGGATAGCTGGTGGGAAAATATACCCTTCAGGGTAGTAAATTCCCGCGGGCGGGGGTGTTCGCTTGAAATAGTGTTATATTTCAAGGAACTTTTTGGATTTGTCCGATAACAGTGGCATGGTTTAACTGTTTTTTTAGGAGTACTTACCATGCCAGCAAAACTGATTGACCAAACGGA
>JAOUFG010000116.1 GCA_029858345.1 Phycisphaerae bacterium | reverse complement strand
TAAGCGGGTCGATTGTTTGTTTATCGACGCCGAAAAACCGAAATTTTGGAATACTGTATTCAAAAATTTACCCAAAAAACGTTAACTGAAATTTTGAACCTCAAAAATCAAATTATTCGAGGTTCCCTTAAAATGTTCCAATATGCTTTTAATAGCATCGTCTAATATGCACATAGCATCATTTCCCCGTATTCGCAAAAAGTTGACTATGTTTCTGACATTTAACAGATTGATCAAGATTCTATTACTGATTCATAATTTGTTCTGCTCCAGCCCAGAAGTTCACCACCGCCTTCTATGACTGATTGGGCAATCAATTCTCGAAGCTCGAAAAGGAATTCATTAGCGTCCGGACCGGGCATTTCATTTGGAATAGGGGCAGCCTCTTCATAAAGTCTAACCATATCTCTTGCACGAATTCGTGTCGAGCCTGTGCCACGGTGTTCATAAGCCTCAACCCAACCGCTGACCTTCTCTTCAAGCACTCTTGTCCTGGAGAGTTCATGCAGGCGATCAAAAACTTCTTTTTTAATGGTATCAATAGCTACTTGCCGATCTTCACTGTCATCTGAAGGAATTTCGGGAGACCAACTGAGGGGAGAATTTAAAAATTGACTAATTTGGGTTTGGAGCAATCGTATCAAGTCTGCAACAGGCCTTAGGGCATCATATTCATCAATCTGAAAATTTCCTAATCTACGAGTTAAGGCCTTGATTCGAGTCCAATGTTCAGGAGCTACTCCACTGCGGGAGCCCATTCCCAAAATACCCCTCCAGCGATCATGAAACTCCTGGGTCGCTTTTTGAACAGCAAGAACAAGGTTTGCCACGTCATAAATCGGCCTATACTGAACAGGGCCTACTGGAGTAATAGTTGACATGATCACATCAATTAGACGATTCAATTCAAACAGTGTAAACCGTGCCTTTGCTTCTACACGTTTTTGAACATTAGAAAGGAACACAATACGGTCAGGATTTAAGCGAAGCAGGGATAGTTCTGACTCTCGGCCAAAACTTTTTCCGATTGCTCTTGCTGCATTGTCAAATGAACCAACAATATGATCTTTTCTTGCTGCTGTGCCAATAAGATTATCGCCCTTAACTTCGTCAAAATGTGTAAAGGCCAAAACCAGCTTTGACTCATGGCCGCTCGCTACAAGGGATTGCAGTACCGCACATGGAGCAGCTTGCATCGGTTGGGCAGCGTTATCAACAAGCATAATAGCATCTGCAAATTTGAATCGGCGTGTCACCGAGGTTGAGAGGCTTGATGAACTGTCGGCAATATGGCCAATCCCTTGGCCATCCATGAGAACAAGACGGGGTGATTCGGTTTCCCACCATTCCGGAGCAAATGGACCTGCCACACGAATTCCTTCTACGAGCGGAGTTAATAGGCGACCGTAATTAGGAGCATAATTACTTGAGAACCGATTGATGGTTCGAATAAATTGATCGCGATCAGATGTGGAGAAGCTCCACTTGATAGGCCATCCGTCACGGCTACATTCGAGTTCGCTATCGTTTAGGTAGCTAAATCGTAACTCCACGTCATCTAAAATGGCGTCAATAAGGCTATGGAAATGATCATCTTCAGCCAACTGATCTTCTACAAGTTCTTGAAGAATGTCACGATCTTGTTTGGAGGCCTTACCAAGCTCAATGTCTAATTCGGCGGCAGCTTGAGCAAGATGTGCGTGAGACACCTTGGCGAGTTCGGCGATCTGCGCAAGGTATTTCTCCAGTGCAGCAAGTAGATCATCACGTTCCTCTTGAGAGATCAGAGACTCCTCTTCTCCCTGAACTTCTTCGTCTTCTTCATCAAGCAATTCAGCGTTATCCGATTCTCTAAGTAGCAAAGGATTCCCAAGAATATAGCTCAGCCGAAATCGCTGCTCACTGTGTTCAAGGAATTTCCTGATAACGTCTCTCTCTACCATCCCTTCTATGCTGCTTGTTATTGCTGCTAAGACGCACTCAGCGATGTACTGTCTAATACGGGCGCGGGGTATAAATGTAACCACGCCCGAAAAGTTTCCCTCTTGCAGAATTACTTCAATATCACAGATAGTTGTCTTCGCAGCAGAAATTGATGGAAAACGTTCTTTGTTTGGATCTGTTCCAATTAACTGACGAAGAACAGTTGTCTTGCCTGCGCCGGTCGTGCCGACAAATTGTACCCTTGCATAACCGTCGTTTGCATCCTTACCACCAGGCAATGGAAGTACATCCTCACGAATTGCCCAGCCATCGTGTGTGTCCGGTAGCATCTAAACTACGAGCCGCGATAAGTCGGTGGTTTGACGGTTGGGCAGATAGTTTTCTTTATGCTGGGATTTGCCCTGGAATGGCCGAAAAAAACCGAAAAACACGCGAAGATTAAGTTGTTTTATGTGAAATAATGATGCTCATGGTTACTGTTTAACTGAAGCGTTTTTTCTGTGGTCGAAATAGAGCAGTTTGTTATCAAAAGAATTCATGCCTCGTAGCGAAATTGAGCGTGACGCAGTGGTCCTGAATCGGATCTTGCCCATTGCCAGACAGCCGGATTGGCAGGTCCAGAGTCAACGGTCGAAACTGCTTTTCTCGAAGAGCCCTATTGCGATTCAACCTGCTGAGACAATTGAGAAATTGCGTTAAGGGTACGCTTCTGTAAATTTAACCGCCCCTTGCTTTTTTCCCAGCGGTAAATAATTGCCGAAGAAAGCCCCAACTGCTCAGCGAATTGAGGCACAGAAAGACCAAGCCTTTTACGGAGTTTTTTCACGGAACTGCCGGTCGGATGCTGCAAAGGAATCGTGGCCAGCTTTTGTGTTTTTTTGACAGTTCCGGTGGTCGAACTCGCTTTCTTTCGAGTCTTCGAACTTAAAGAAACCTTTATAACGGCCTTCTTCGGTTTCGTTTTGGGTTTCTGTGATTTTACAACACGAATCCGGACGGTTTTTTTCTGAGGATTTTTTCGATTGGCAGATTGCCTCGACTTTTTCATTGGAATCGACGGTTCACCTTCTGGGTGGGCAGCAGTTTCCGTGTCCATCTCAATGCCGAAGATATCAGATATCTTGTCATCGGCAATAACATTTTCGGACGATTGGGCACTGGGTACAGGCAGCGCCATGTCAGTCGTGATGAGTTCGTCAGCATTCACCCCGCGGAGGGTAAACAACAGTTCCGGAACAGCGTCCAAGCGACTGCCGACACCATACATTACGGCGGCGACGTGTTTACACATTACAGCCCAATCCGGACAGGAGCATTTCAGGGAGATTTCTCTCGGAAGCGGCATCAATCCTTGCTCACGGTGCGTTACAATCGACATGACATGATCAGACAAACGCCCCTGCAGCAATTCAAGCATGGAGCCGATCTTGCCGGAGCAGAGCTGTTTGATCGACTTCCAAAGCGAAGATTTTAAGGGTTTGATAGCAATCTCAACTTTATAGAGTTCCGAACCGCTGACCATGGCCTCGATGCGACTCTTTTTAATCTCCAAATGGCAAACGGAACCGTTTCGTACATACGTCCGGCCGCGCGGCAGGCGATTGTCATAATCCGAAAACGACTCCAGATGGTCGCACCAGGCCTTGCCCCAGAAACTGCGGGCGATGGTGCGGCCTTCGATCTCGACCGGCTGAACATGGATGCCCTGTTTTTGCAGTTTTTCCATCTTTTTCAGGGCTTTTGCACGCCGCTGTGCAACCGGAACATAGGGACGCCAGTAAAAAGACATATAAAATCCTTTATAATTGTGCCCGTGTTACATCCAGACGGACAATCCGGAGCAGTTGTTCATCCGACATTTCCGTTAATTTCAACTCGCCATCACCAGCCAGGATTTCATCCGCCATTTTCTGCTTTTCGGCAATCATTTCATCAATTCGTTCTTCGACCGTGCCGGTTGTTACAAATTTGTGTACCAGGACATTTCGGGTTTGTCCAATCCGGAACGCCCGGTCGGTCGCCTGATTTTCGACCGCCGGATTCCACCAGCGGTCGAAGTGAATTATATGTGAGGCGGCGGTCAAATTCAATCCTGTTCCGCCGGCTTTTAGTGATAAGATAAAGAACGGCGGACCGTCTTCAACTTGGAACTGATCGATTAACTGTTTTCGCTTTCGAACCTGAATGCCGCCGTGAAGGATTAATCCGGTTCTCCCGAAAACAGTTGACAGGTAATCCGACAAGGGGTCTGTGATTTCACGAAATTGCGTAAAAATCAAGGCCTTTTCCTGCCGGGAGGCGATTTCCTCGCAAATCTGGCCCAGCCGGATGAACTTGCCGCTGTCATCCGGGGCATAATGACCGTCGCCGGTTAACTGGCTGGGATGATTGCAAATCTGTTTGAGCCGCATCAGATACTGCAGCACAATTCCCCGACGAGCGATTCCATCGGCCGTTTCCAGTGCCGATTTAAGTGCCTTAACGGCATGGTCATAAAGCTTGATTTGTGTTTTGCTGAGTTTGCAATACGAAGACGTCTCAATCTTATCCGGAAGATCGACAATGATCGACCGGTCCGTCTTTAGGCGTCGCAGAATATAAGGACTGACCAGTCGTCGTAATGGTCCATATTGGTCCTGGGACCGCTGCTGCAACTGTTTGACAAAGGATTTAAACACCGTTGCTGACCCGAGCAGACCCGGATTTAGGAAATCAAACAGTGACCACAAATCTCCCAGACGGTTCTCGACCGGGGTACCCGTCAGTACAATACGGGCATTGGCGGGCAGTTTTTTAGCGGTCTTACTCTGCCGGGTTGAAGGATTTTTAATGGCCTGGGCCTCGTCCAGGATAACCAGATTCCAATGCATTTTCGCCAACCACTCCTGACGGGTCATCATGGAATACGTGGTGACGGCCAGGTCGGTCTGTGCAAGTTCTTTCGGAGGTCCAGCGGCAATTTTATTGATAGCCTTAACATCATTTTCTGCCGGATGCAAAAATGTTAATTTCAGCGAGGGTGTAAAACGCTGGGCCTCCTGTTTCCAGTTTCCCAATAATGACGCTGGAACAACTAATAGAGAAGGAGCTTTATTTTTATTATTTAGGTCATGATGAAAAGCAGACAGCAGCGTCAGTACCTGTAACGTTTTGCCCAATCCCATGTCATCTGCCAGGCATGCGCCCAATCCCAATTGCATCAGAAGATTCAACCATGCGGTTCCTTGTTTTTGATACGGGCGTAGAGTTGCCCGTACTGTTTTGCCGAAATCAACATGTGCTAATCTGGACGGATCACGAAGTTCCTGGAGAATGTCGCGCAGCGTATCTCCGGCAGAAACATGAAACCACGAAGACTCTGTCTCACCTTCCTCTTCATGTCGTAAATCCGACGATGCACCCGCCAGTAGCCGCATCCCTTCAATAAAAGAAATCTCGCCATCTTTGGCCTGGCGCTGAAGTTTTTCCCAATGTTCAACGGCCTCCTGCAGTTTTGCACGATCCACTTCCACCCATTGCCCCTTGAACCAGACCAGGCCTTCATTGCCTGCCAGCAATTCCTGAAGTTCCTGCTTTGTTATGGCTTGATCTCCCAGCAAAACGCCGACATTGAAATCCAGCATCGCCTCAGCTCCCAATCGGGATGTCTTTTGCTGACCAATGGTCACGGAAACGGTGGGACGCGGCCGTTTTTTCCACCAGTCTGGCAACCGCACCATCAGTCCGGCCTCCTCCAGTGCCGGCACAGACCGTAAAAACTGATACGCAGATTCTGCTGTCCAGGCCAACGGTTGGTAAACTTGTCCTGAATCGATCAGTTGATTAACCCAGGGAACTGTCGATGCGGCCTGTTGTACAGGAGATAGCAGATTAATTAAGACCGAACGATTTTTTGATCCGGCGTATTGTTCCAAGGCATTACGGAGGGGTAGGTGCTTCAGGTTTCCGCCTGAACTGAAACCAGTGGAATAGGTAGCTAAAAATGCGAAAGGACAGGATTGATCGGCCTTGTTTTCAGCCAGGTGAAAACAAACACGGCCAACCTGATGCCACTTTGGCGCAAAAGACTTAAGGAAAGCCTTTGTTCCCCCGGACACTCGGATTTGCTGACGGACCCATTGGTCTAATTCAACCCAGATCGATCGCAGCATATCGACAGATAAATACTCGCCGCCAATCATCGGGGGCGCCGTCAGCAACCATGTTGATAATTCTCCCTCGTCGGGAGAAGCGATTGAGATCGTATTCTCCGATTCAGGAGTATGACATAAATCCGTTAAATAGTGATTGGCAATGTTCTGCCAGTACCGTAGTGTTTGCGAATCAACCGGATCAATCTTCTCAGCACCCAACACAAACAGGCCTTGAGCCCAGTCTTGCTCAAATGTGGTTTTTATTCCTGTCGACAGTGAATCAGACGGGCCTTCTGATACCCATCGCAAATGCCCTGCTGGTGTCAGTTTAATTTCCGGCATGATGGGTTCTCATGATAGGATGAATGATCCGATACAACCTGTAAAGGTCCTCATTTTAAGTAATCCACAATATTCACCATGCTTAACGCTTTGAATTCTGTCTTGTACTCCCGATAGGAGAGCAACAGTTTCTCTGATTTCTTCTTGAGTTTTTCGATACTTATTTTGCCCATATCCAGTTTAACTTCTGCCAGAAACACTTTTTTCTTCATCTCATTAACGGCGACAATATCAATTTCGTTTTCTGACTTGCGGTCCCAATAGGTGCCGATCTTGTTATACTGTTTCTGCGTGGACAGAAGGTCATGAAACATCTTTTCCAGCATGGGGCCGCAATAGGTACTATAATCTCTGTTGATTAAATCTTTGACATATTCAAAATTCCCTGTTTCAATGGCTGACATGTTACGATAAATAAATCGAAACCAGAAGTTTAAAAAATTATCTTTGAGATGATATTTCACAAACCGCGCACCGGGTTTAGCATTGATGGGTGTTCGTTTGCCAATAATCGCGAAATCGGATTCTAAACGGTCGATATATCCACCAATATTCCGTTCCAGGATCGATTCAATTTCCGGTCGTGATGTTTTACCTGAGGCAATCAATGACAGAATCGAGAAATAAGTATTATATTCTTTCCCAAATTCTTCAACAAGAACGTTCTTGCCTTCATAAAGTAATGGCGAATTGGCATGCAGAATGAAGTCGAGTATATCATTAAGCGAGAATGCATTGTTGGTGGCTAACAAATCGATATATATCGGCATGCCCCCGGTAATGACATAATAATCAAATAGTGTTCGGGTCGAGTTTTGCTCGAAATCTTTCAGCACTTTAGCCATTTCTTTAACAGGAAACGGTTTAATTAAAAGCTGGCGGTCCGCGCGATTAAAGAGAGGTTCTTTTGAATCCTGAAAGATTTTGTTCATCAACGAATAAACTGACCCGATAAAAATCATATTGAGTTTGGATTTTCGTTTATACCGATCCCACAGATTTTGAATGTCTGAATATACAGAGGAATTAATCGTGTAAAACTCCTGAAATTCATCAACGATTAAGGTAAAATGTTTCTTAAGCGATAATTCCAGCAGCAACTGTATGATTTCTTTAAACATCGAGATTTGACCGATGACCGGCAAATCAAAAACCTGCCGAATCTCCCGTAGGAATTCTTCGCAGAGTAAAGACTCTGATTTGCGAGAAATAAACAAATAAATGTGGGGTTGTTTTTGTGCGAATTCAGTGGCCAGCAGCGTTTTACCAACGCGGCGACGCCCTGTCAAAACAGTCATCTTTCCCTGAGTAGCACACTGGCGATAAAGTGTCCGTAACACCTTCAATTCTTCTTTCCGGTTGTAAAACTTCATGTTCTTTTCTCCATTAAAAATGCACAGAAATAAAGTAATATAAATTACCGTAATATATATTACTAAAAATAAAAAGTCTTGTCCAGCAAAAAAATGAAAAAATGTAGACCTACCTGTAAGTCTATTAATGAAAAGAGGATATAAGCTTTCCGTAGGGTTCCTTCCCCGCAATTCAAGATATGACTGCACGGGAACGAGTCGCGTTGTTTAGTACAGTTTGTTAAATGCGGCGCACAAATATTAACCCCCAATAAGGATGAAAAATGAATGAACAAAACAACACAGCAGTGGCAGAAATGTGCCTGCCGACTTATCAATTCACTAAAAGCCGATATCTGGTTTTGAGTGAGGGTTCTTGAACGTTTCAAAAACCATCGACTAAAGGAAGCCCCCTTATTGTCTACTTTTTAAAGTGCGAAACTTATTATACCTTCGCGAGTTCGATGTTAAGGTGTCGGAATAGGGTAAAAAAAAAAACGTAAAATGGTATTGTGCTTGATAAATAATAGACTTACCCTATCAAGAT
>JAOUFG010000020.1 GCA_029858345.1 Phycisphaerae bacterium | reverse complement strand
AGCAATCTCTTCGAGTAACTGCGATATGACAACATCTTTATCGTCCATAAATCATGGAATAGCAGATAGTTGTGTATCGCGCAAGTCTTTTTTGTGAATTTTTCAAAAATAATTGTGAATGGTTACGGGAAAGCGTTAGTTTGAAATTTTAAGTTATACTTTTAGTTTTTGGATTTGAAGTTTTAGGTTTATTATGAAAACAATACCACAGAAAACACTGATTAAAAACGGACGGCTGATCGATCCTAAGAATAATGTCGATCAGGTGACGGATTTGCTGATTGACGATTTTCAGGTTACCAAAATCGCCAAAAACATTACCGAATCGGCGGACCATACGATTGATGCCTCCGGAAAAATCGTCGCCCCCGGTCTGATCGATATTCATGTTCATTTTCGTGAACCCGGTGATGAAGAGGAAGAAACCATTGCTTCCGGCTCCGCCGCAGCGGTGGCGGGCGGCTACACGTCCGTCGTCTGTATGCCCAATACCAACCCGCCGATTGATGAGGCGACGGCGGTCGAATATGTCCATCGTATGGGACGGCAGGCCCGTAAGACATTTATCCATGTGATGGGGGCCATTACCAAGGATCGTGCGGGACAGGAATTATCTGAAATGGGCCTGATGTCCCAAGCAGGGGCCGTCGGATTTACGGATGACGGCTGCGGCGTGCAGGATACCGCGGTGATGCTTCGTGCCATGAAGTACGCTTCGATGCTTAACCAGGTGGTTTCACAGCATTGCGAAGACCGGTCCCTAGCCGGAAACGGCGTAATGAACGCCGGCTATAACGCAACCGTATTGGGCCTTCCGGGGATAGATCCGCTGGCCGAAGAAATGATGCTGTGGCGGGATATTCAGCTTGCAAAAAAAACGGGCACGCGCTACCATGCTCAGCACATTTCCACAGCGGGTGCGGTAAAAATCATTCGGCAAGCCAAGTCCGAAGGATTGCCCGTGACCTGCGAGGTTACACCGCATCATCTGCTGTTGACCGAGGAAGCTATTGCGGATTATAACACGAATTTCAAAGTGAATCCGCCCCTGAGAACCCCAAAAGATATCGAGGCACTCAAACAGGCCGTTCACGACGGTCTGATCGATGCATTAGCGACGGATCACGCCCCCCATCTTCAGAGCGAAAAAGAACTGGAATTCCTTGCCGCTCCCTGCGGAATGGTGGGAATCGAATGCGCATTGCCCCTTTACCGCAAGGCCCTGATTGACGCGGGCGTGTGCGACTGGCCGCAAATGCTGTCGATGCTGACCTGGCGACCGGCACACATCATCAATGTCGAAAAGGGCAGTTTGGCGGTGGGTGACCGCGCGGATGTTGTGGTGATCGATCCGGATGCCCCCTGGATCATTGACGCGACGAAATTTTATTCGAAAAGCCGCAATTGTCCCTATCAGGGATGGGCCGTCAAAGGGAAGGTCCTCTATACCCTCGTCGCCGGTGAAATCAGATTTGAAGCGAAGGATTAGCGTATGCCGTATTTGATTGACGGCTATAACCTGCTCCGAGCGGTCCAGAAACTGGAGGAGTTCGCGGTTCTGACAGATGTGCAGTTGTGTCGGGCTGTTTCGGATTATCTTTCTTGCGTCCGCGACCATGGCCATATTGTATTCGATGGGATTGGTCCGCCGGACAAGAGTGCTTTTGGGGGAATGTCGCATCTTGAAATCTACTTTTCAGGCCAGTCCAGAGAAGCGGATGATGTTATTGAAGAAAAGATTTCCGATAATACAGCTCCTAAAAGCTTGGTGGTTGTCAGTTCCGACCGGCGTCTCAGGACGGCTACGGCAAAACGCAAAGCAAAAGATGTTTCTTCGGAGTTCTTCTGGCAGAATCTGCTGATTCAGCTTGAAAAACAGGCCTCTCGTCCCGCCCCGGAACCTTCCGAGAAGCGGCATGGCCTGACCGAACGGGAAACGGATGTGTGGCTGGATATTTTTGATCTTGAACAATAACCGACCGAAAAGCACAATACTTCCGATAAAACAGCGAATTGGAGACTAAATTCTCAGTTTTTTGGTGTAACCATTCCGCTATGAAATATAACTATCATTTCATACGTCTTACCCTTTACAAGGGGTTTTTGCGTCTGTATTTATGCCCAGGTAGGGGCTAAGCGGGGCAGGTTTTTTTTCTGCCGTGCAATAAGTTGTTTTGGTATAAGGACTTTGGGGATTTTTGCTCTTCCCGATGCACAGTATTCCTGTAAACAACGAAGGAATCACTCGAAAATAAGCAAAAACCTATAAAAAGGGTTTAGGTGCGCCTTTAGAATGTACGAAAGTGCCGGTCCGGGATGAACGATAACCTTATTATGCCCTTCAGGGCAGTAAATTCCCGTGGGTAAACTCATAACTTACCCCGATGCATCGGGACAACCCTACATAGCCGCGCAGGAACGGGAATTTTCAACTGTGAGCAGTATAGAATAAATGAAGTAAAGGGATTTCGAGGACATTTTGATTCGCGTAAAAGAAATCATCACAGGTCTGTTAATGACACCGGCTTTTGCGATTTGCTTTTTCGGCTGCACGACGCCGGAACAGTTTAAAGAGCAGGCCGATGAGGAAGTGTACACAATCCTTGATCAGAAGTGGAAAGATAGCTTCGGATACAAGGCCAATTATAAAGTAACAGATGGTGAGCCGAATGCGCTGGATGTGATAAAATTAATCCCGCCGTCGGGGACATTGAGCCAGGCGCAGGCCGTAGGAATTTCCACGAGGTATAACAGAGATTATCAAAATCGAAAAGAATCCCTCTATCTTTCAGCCCTTGACCTGACATCGGTTCGTCATCAGTATGCCCGGCAGTGGTTCGGTACGATTGATGCTTTTTATGAAACATCCGACGGTACAGAAGAAACGCCTTTTAATGCCCAAGGCGGTGTTAACCAGCAGTTTCTGCTGGGCGATGGTATCCTTATCGGGGCGGGGTTGGCAGTGGACTGGACACGGTTTCTGACCGGAGATCCAGAGACTTCGCTGGCATCGGTATTGAGTGCGACCCTTGAAGCTCCACTGCTGGGAAATGGTGCTGGTAAAGTGGCACGTGAAAACCTCACCCAAGCCGAGCGAAACATCTTGTATAACATCAGATCATTCAATCGCTATCGGAAGACATTTGTTGTTTCGATTATTTCAGATTATTATCGTGTTTTACAGCAAAAAGCCAGCGTTGTAATCCAGAAAGCAAGCTATCAACGACTCGTCGATTCAACCAACCAGTTGCGTATGGAAGTTGAGGTCGGGAAACGGCCCGCATACGATCTGGCAGAAGCCGAACAGCGGCTGCTCAGCGGCGAACAAGGTGTTGTTTCCGCCGTGCAAAGTTACGAACAAGTACTGGATAACTTCAAGATCAGACTTGCGTTACCGACCGATATAGAAATTCAACTGGATCCTAACGAATTAAGGATATTGGATGTTATCGGGGTCGATCTGCCGGACTATTCGGCTGAAGAAGCGATTCAAATAGCTCTGGTTCAGCGACTGGATTTAGCCAATGTACGTGACGGGTTGGATGATAGCGAACGTAAATTGATACTGGCAGCTGAAGGATTGGGCCCGCAGGTTGTTTTCGTTGCGGCAGCAAATGTGGAATCAACGCCGGATACCGAACTGACCAGGCTGCGATTTCATGATGGGGATTATTCTTTGGGGATTATGGCGGATTTGCCGCTTGATCGTGTGAATCAACGAAATGCGTACCGTGAATCATTGATTAATGTACGCCAACAACAGCGTGATTATGATGAAGAAATTGACAAGATCAAACTTCAGGTTCGTGCCGCCTACCGGGAAATGGTTCAGACGACCGAGAGTTATCGCATTCAAAAAATCGGTCTGGAACTGGCTCAAAAACGGGTGGAAGTTGAAAAACTCTCGCTCCAGACCGGTCGCGGCACGGTTCGGCTTTTGTTGGATTCAGAAGATGCCTTGGTACAGGCACAGAACGATGTGGTTAGCGCCTTGGTTGATCACATGACAGCAAAATTAATTTTTTTCCGGGACGTCGGTATCCTGCGCGTACTTCCGGATGGAATGTGGGAAGAGACAAAACCATGAAGCCAGATAGAGAGCGAAAATTGATACTAAAAGGGAATACTGAACAAAAAACGGGAAAACCATTGCGTAATAAAAAACAAATGGGGCCGCTGGTTCTTTCTCTGTTTGTTGTGGTGGTTGTGGCGACCTCCATTTTATTCGTTATCTCACGGGGCGGATCTGATGTGGGCAACGGGCAGACCGTTAAGGTTCGCCGGGGTGACTTGGTTGTTACCGTCACCGAAAGCGGCAGTATCCGGGCCAAGGACTCCATACAATACAAATGCCGGGTCGAACGCGGACGCGGCGGCGGGGAAATCACAATTCTGAGTGTTGTTCCTCCCGGTACTTATATTACTCAGGAGGATGTCGACGCCGGGATGGTGCTTGTGGAACTGGACGCTTCGACGATGGAGGACCAACTGCAGCGGGAAGAGATGGAACTTGTCAGTGCTCAAGAGAATTACACCGCTTCTAAAGAGGCCTATGATATTCAGATCATTCAAAATGAAAGTGCCGTAGCCGCCGCCCGTTTGAAGGTGCGGTTTGCTTTGATGGATCTTGAAAAATATCTTGGCAAAGAATTAGCCGAACAGATGACCGCGAAAATCGGCCAGACCGAGGATCTGAGTTCGCATGTGGCACCGTTCCTGGATCGTGTCAACAACGAGCCGAATTTGCTGGACGGGTCATTGGCCGGTCAGGATCTCAAAAAACTGCGGGACGAGATCGTGCTGGCCGAAGGTAATCTGGCGACGGCCGAAGATACGCTGGTCGGTACAGAAAAACTGCACGCTGCTGAGTACGTGTCCGATCTGGAACTGGAGCGGGACCGCCTGAGTGTCATCAGCCGCGAGTTTGCCTATCAGAATTCCAAGGTGAACCTGGATTTATTCCTCAGCTATGATTTCCCCAAAAACGCAGAGCAAAACCTCAGTAACTATATCGAAGCCGGCCGTGAAATGGAGCGTACTTATGCCGAATGCCGTTCACGTCTGGCACAGGCTCAGGCCCGTCTGAGTAATGCCCAGGAAAGTTTTACTTCACAGCGCAGTCGCGTCGATGATTACAAAAAGCAGATCGAACACTGTACCATTCGGGCCATTGCTCCGGGACTGGTAATCTACGGGGAGGGTGGAAGCGGCGATATGTTCCGGTCCTACCGGCGCGGCAGCTACGGCGGGAGCGGGATCATCGCTGAAGGTGAAGCGGTTTACGAAGGACAGACGATTATCTCGATGCCGGATACCGCGGCCATGGTCGCCGAGGTTAGCGTTCATGAAACAGAGGTGCAAAAGGTCCGTCCGGGTCAACCGGCACAAATTGTGATGGATGCTTTCCCCGATAAAATCCTGCAGGGTCGGGTTTTGGAAGTGGCTTCGTTGCCTGACCAGCAGCGAGGATGGATGAACCCTGATCTGAAGGTTTATGAGACCCTGGTGAGTGTTGACGGAACACATGATTTTCTCAAAACCCGTATGTCGTGCAGGGTTGAAATTCTTAACCGGCGGATTGAGAATGCGCTGCTGGTTCCGGTTCAGGTTGTTACCAACCGCAGCGGGCGAAAGGTCTGCTATGTGGCAACGGCTACCGGCCCCAAAGAACGCATCGTGCAGACCGGCGAGTTCACGGATACGCTGGTACAAATTCTGGATGGACTGGAAGAAGGCGAAGAGGTTCTTTTGAATCCACCCTTATTTGATGAGATGTCCGGCCAGTTGACAGCGGACCGTTCCGATGATTGGCAGGGCCGTTCCGAAGAAAACACCCCATCCTCTACCGGCCAGCCCGTGTCCGATTCTAACCCCGTCAGCGACAGATTCAAACAGATGGATACAAACGGTGACGGGAAGATCAGTTTGTCGGACGAGGTGCCGGAGCAGGCAAAGCAATTTTTGAAAAAACTGGATGTGAACGAGGACGGTTTTATCGATGCCAAGGAAATGGCCCCCTCAGGCAGCCGCGGAGGTTCCAGGTCTCGGGACCAGGTGCCGCGCGGTTCCGGCAGGGGATCGCGAAACAGATCGGAAACCACAGACACACCTTCTTAGCAGTAATTGATGATATGACTGATACTACCAATAATAATCCAAATCCGAACGATGGCGACCCCATTTTAGTCATGAATCGGCTCTGCAAGAACTATCAGTTGGGCACCGTCGAACTGCGTGTGCTTCGCGAGATTGATATCACGATCTGCAGCGGTGAATATGTGGCTATCATGGGGCCAAGCGGTTCCGGTAAATCGACGCTGCTTAATATGATCGGGTGCCTGGACAGGCCCACCAGCGGAAGCTATCGGCTCGGTGGCATGGACGTCTCCCAACTCGATGACAATGCATTATCATCGATTCGGGGGTCTCGAATCGGGTTTGTTTTTCAATCGTTCAATCTGATCGCTCAGCTCAATGTAATCGAGAACATTGAGATTCCCATGTTCTACCAAAACCAGCCTGAGCATGAAAGCATGCAGCGGGCTACGGAATTAGCGACGCTGGTCGGACTTGGCGACAGAATGAGACATCGTCCTTCCGAACTGTCCGGCGGCCAGCAGCAGCGTGTGGCAATCGCGCGGGCACTGTCTAATGACCCTTTGATTATCCTGGCCGATGAGCCGACGGGTAATTTGGATTCCAGCAGCGGTGCAGATATTCTGGGAATTCTGGATCGCCTGCACAGCGAGGGAAAGACGCTGATTGTGGTCACTCACGATGAGAATATTGCGACACAGGCGCAACGCATAATCCGGTTGTTTGACGGCTGCATTGCTGAAGATACATATAATAACAAAGGATAGTACCAGGTGTTCTTATTTCGATTCAAACGCATATTGAAACTCGGCTTTAAGAGCTTATGGATGCATAAACTGCGGTCCACATTGACGATGACCGGCATCATCTTCGGTGTCTCCTCCGTTGTTGCCATGCTGGCCATTGGCGAAGGTGCCAGTCGGGATGCGCAGGAAAAGATATCTCAATTGGGCAGCCGCAATATTATTGTCAAAACCCTGCCTCCTCCCGAAGACAAATCTTCTGTTGGTCAGCAGCAGACAATGAAAGAATACGGTTTAACGTACGATGATGCGGAGCGTTTTCGCGGAGCGATTCCAAATGTTCGGGTGCTCGTTCCTAACCGCCGCATTTCCGAACAGGCTCTGTATCGCAACAGCCGTATACCGATTGAAGTCATCGGAACGGTTCCGTGGTATCCTGAAATTTCATCCCTGCGGATCAGATACGGTCGTTTCATCACAACGACCGATACACACTACAAACAGGCGGTGTGCGTCGTTGATGAGTATGTTCGCAAAGAGCTTTTTGCTTTTGATGATCCGTTGGGCCAACATGTTAAGATCGGCGGGGATTACTATCGGGTCATCGGAATTGCAACCGCACAAAAAGTGGTTTCCACGTCAGAAATCACCAATCGGAATAAACCCGCAAATAACGGCGGGGGAGCCAACGTTGGAAAAATCTACATCCCTCTCACGACAGCACGAACCCGTTTTGGGGAAATGACTATTCAGGTTGGAACCGGCGGGGCCTCGCTTGAACGTGTGGAATTGCAGGAGATCATTATTCAGTCACAAACCATTGATCAAGTTTTGCTGACCCGCCGAAGCGCCCAGACCATCCTGTCACGGTTTCATAAGAAAAACGATTATGAGATTGTGGTTCCGCTTGAATTGATGCAGCGGGCCAAAGATGTTCAGCGGATTTTTACGATTGTGCTCGGTTCCATCGCTGCCATTTCATTGCTGGTGGGCGGTATCGGGATTATGAATATCATGATGGCTACGGTTAGCGAGCGAACCCGTGAAATCGGTATTCGACGAGCATTGGGGGCCAGAAAGCTTGATATCGTCATGCAGTTTCTTTCTGAAACTCTCATCCTGACTCTGTGCGGGGGTATTCTGGGTATCGCGGTCGGTTCATTGGTTCCGGCTCTGGTAACGTATTTTGGCCAGATGCGTACGGTCATTACCCCCGTTTCACTGGTGATGGCCTTTGGGATTAGTGCTGCTGTGGGTATTGCTTTCGGGATTTATCCGGCCTATCGCGCAGCGAACATGGACCCCATCGAATCGCTCCGCCATGAATGATCATTGTTCACGGTTTATCCGCCTCAACTCTCAGGATCGCTGTCTCAGCAGGCATGAATCCCATTAATTAAGGTTGATTTTTCATTTCCTTCCATATAAAGTATTTTCAATGATGCGAAAAATGGATTTGAACGTAACGAATCAACGTGCGAATACCCTTTAGGGTAATATCCCGATATATCGGGACCCGCGAGGAAAGTCTAACGTTCCTTACATAAAAGACATAGCCGCGCAGTGAGCGCAATTTTTTATGGGATTGGTATATTGTATTCAGGGATTGTCTATGAACACCATGATCTCATTTCACTATGATGCTTCGGGTTCGTTACGGTACACCTGCGCCGAATCGACGTTCAAAGAGCTTGGCAAAGAGCAAAAAGCACTTCTCGATTCGGCGCTGCTGCAAACGTATGAACTGATCAAAAATGACACCGCTTCTTTTTGCGGCTTGTTAACACATAAACGGGTTCAACTAAGGATTGTCGATGTCCTGGAAGGCCCGGCCTGCTTATTATCGCATGAGATTCTTTTAAAGGCCGCGTTGCTGGATCCCGACAAAGGTCGGCTTAAACACCGTCAGCAACTGCTGGTTGGAATCCTGTATCGAATGCTTTACCACTGGTGCAACCCGGAACTGCATGTGACTCAGATTCGTCTGCATACACTGCGATTCCTCTGCAAGCATGAGTCTATCCGGAACGCCTCAATTCAGGAAATTCAGAACCATGCGGAAGCGTTCAATGAACCCGATTGGCTGGAATCGCTCCGTCAGGTTGACGATTTGATGCTGCTGGACCGTTTTTGGAATCGGTTGGCTTCGACGTCTTCAGCAAAGACCATTTTTGCTACCGCCCGGGGAATTGGCGCTCGTCTCCGTCCGAGGATTAAGGAGGCGATCGCGGCTTTTGCCAGAACGGCTCCGGAAACACTGCCCAAGACCGTCTCGCGGGACATCACATTCCTGACCGGTTTCAAGAGGATTTTTATAGAGGCCGACGCTGTTGTCATCGTCTATCAATTACAGAATCAGCTCTTGAAGGTGATTCGCCTCTGTGCGGCCGGGCTGATGGATGCGATGAGTACGGAATTTGCCTGTACTTCTGTTCGCTGTGGTTCTGTGCGAACGGATATCTTTCACGATCATGGTCACTGGATTGGCGAATGGATCGACCAACTCCAGGCGTATTCCAAAGACCCTTCCCTGAAGATACTCGAGCAGATGCTGCTGTCTGAGGACATTCATCATGTCAGAAGCGCAATCGACCAGCTTGCAAAGAAAATCCGCCGAAAGGAATGCCTTGAGCAGGCCTATCGAATTTTGTATTCGGCGCTGTATTACTGGAACCATCCGGACAAGGGCATCTGCCGGTCCATTTGTCTGGAAGTCAGTGCGCTGCTGGAGGATGTTCTGACGGAAAGACCTTTCACATTTCCGCCCAGTCGGATCAACCGGTCCGTATTTCGCTCTGAAAGTGCGGCCGTTACCATTGGAGTTCGTAAACCTCGAAATGTTCGAAAAGAGTGTTTTAAGGTCTGTGTGCTGTGGTTGGTGAATGGTCGCAGAAAAAAAGCGATACCGATGACGCCTGTGGGAAGTATCCAGCAGGGGGGAGTCATGACGTTTTCTGCTGTTTTTCCTGCTCGAAGCGGTTGGATTCATTATTCGGTTCAGTTTTCCACGGACGGCGGCCAAAACTGGCAATGGGAGGAGTTGGACGAGCATTCGCATGGCCTGCTGAAATATGTCGCTGACGAGAGAGGCCAGCGTGTCTTGAGTTTCTATGCCGACACGTTTAATCTGCGCATTGATGAACAATACAGACCGGTCAAAGACGAAAACGGGATGTTTGTTTATGGAACCTTTGATGACATCGCCGATCAGCTCGAGGCCATTCGGAATGAGGGCTATACCCGCGTGTATCCGCTGGGAGCGCTCGAACTGGGCTGGGCGGGAGAAGCCGGTCCGGACCCGTCTGTGTTTTCGGTTCTCGACGGAAAGACCGTTCGGCGGGATTTGGGCGGCCTTGAAGGCCTGCTGCGATTACGCCAAAGAGCCGAGGCACTGGGAATGAAGGTGCTGCTTTGTATCCTGTCTCACTACTCTCGCGCCAACACGTCGTTTCGATACCGGTTCCCGGTGTATATCGTCAACGCAAAGGGCGGCCTGAGTCCGCGCGCCGGATGGGACGGAGAATGGAGCGAGTGGCTTGACAGCTTTATGGTCAACATGCGGGATTTTTCCAACATCGATTTCCTTGCGGAACTGGCAACTCAGTTGGCTGCGATGGGATTCGGTCTTCGTGTGGATGTAGGCCACGGATTTGATACGGTGTTTCCCATTCACTCGGGCCTGAACGGTTCGTCTCGTCTTCTGGGAGACGTTGTCGGGAAGGGGTTTGAAGCGGTGGATCTGCGCGGGACCGAAGAGGCCAATATTCCGCTGCTGTATCTGTGCTATAAGGTGCAGAAAGCCGTTCCCAACGCGCTGCTGGTTTACTCCGAGCAGTGGCACGGTAATGAAACGCGCATGATCCGGTCCGGCACCATTCCCTACAATTCACTGATTAAAAATCTGGAGCACATCCGCAGCGGCCAGGATGTCAATGCGCCGCTGGGCCTCAATGATAATTTTGCGTATCTGAACACGGTTTATCGTCGGCAGGGGGGGCAAACCCTGTCCCTGTTTAACAGTCATGACGAAGAATCTCCCGCGAGCAATTATCAGAATATGATCTGGCCCGCCGCGGCGCTGCTGGTGTTAAGCAGTCAGGGGCCGATGATGTATCACATGAGCCGTCTGCCGGGGCCGGAAGCCGGAACCATGCAGCAGCGATTTGACGAGGCCTATACCGAGTGCTGGAAGCACTGGGTCAATAACCGGTTTCGGCATCCATGGGATGATGAAAACCGCGCACGCTGGCAGATTATTTCCAATTACCCGATCCTGTTTGGTTTTGGAAAATACCTCCGGCGGCTCTTTAATTTTGTGGATAAACACCCCGCATTTATTCGGGGGGAATTGGTCCCGATAAAAACGCAAAATGCCCGGATTGCCGCTTTTTTGCGGCTCTATAAGGGACAGGCGTATTTATGTATCTTTAATTTTCCGGATCCCCATTCAGAGGGCCAGGCAGCCGTGTCGCGGGCCTTTAATTTCCACTTGCAATACCGATGCGGGCAATCTCTTGCAGAGCAGATTCATGTGGAAAAAATCTACGAGATTACAGAGCTGTACAGTAACACCGAAAGCCGTTCGCGCCGCCAGATCTACAAAGAGCACTGGTCGGGACACGAACTGACGTGCCTGGGGTTTGGCGGATCGATTGATCCGGTGTCTTCGCACGTCTATGAGATACATGAGAAAAATGATTTACAAAGTCAACAGCAGTTGCTGGTGGATTCATTTGTCCGGTATTTACGGTACGGTAAATACGACCGTGTCCGTCACAGTTATAGTGCCAATGCGTTTTACGATGCCGCCGGCTTGAACATCAAAGAGGGCTATCCAAAATTTACATCCCTTTTTGTTTTGCTGACGGATTGGATTCATAAAAAACGGAAGCTGGGCCTGACCACCCTTTCGCTGTTGCTGAAGGAAATCAGTGAAGATGACGCCCGGCGGCGTAAGACAATTATCCAGCATCTGATGCGGATTGCGGTAAACGACAGAGCCGAATTTCAAAATCATACGTGTCAGGCCGCCGCGGACATCCTGCATGGAATGAACCTCGGCACCATTGCGCTGGTGTCTCCGGAATCCCAATACAGCGGCCACGCCGGCGGTGTCGGAATCTATACCACGGACATTGCCGATGTCCTCAGCGAGCTTGGATTTCATATTGTCGTCGTAACGCCCTTATATGAAAAGCATCGGGATAAAATCATCAAAAACTATACGCCCCGTTATGATGGCCACAGTTTCAGAATTCAGTTCCCGGAATTTGATGAACAGACCCAGTCCATCTCTCGCAATACGATTGGCGATGTGGTAAACATTCTCCACACCAGCTTACTCCGTCAAAAACACGGCAAGCGTGTTCGAGTCGAGGTGCTTTACCTGGAAAACGGTAAATACCTTGATGCTCCTTATGGCGGCCAAACAGGAGAAGATAAACTCCGCCGTGCGCGCGTTCTGTCGCAGGGAGCGCTGGAGGCCTTGCGGGCCTATAATTATTACCCCACCATTATCCAGACGAATGAATGGCCGACATGGCTTGTTCCCGCTTATCTGGATCGCTGGCCCCAATACAATACGGACCCGCATTTCCAAAACACCCACGTCGTCAGCATGATGCACAATCCGCATCCGTCATACAGTATCAAAATGGAGGAAGCCAACCCGTTCCGCAGGTATTTTTATTGCCTGGTGCTGGGGATGGATGCCGTTGTCCATGCCGACGCCTGCATCAATCCCGAAGGGCCTGCCGGCGGACAAATTGACATGACGTATATGATGCTCAGGACCTCCCATCATATCGGAACGGTCAGCCGGGCCATGAAACAGCGAATCCTCGACGAACCCCAGGTTTTTCGATATGCGTCTCTTTTCCGGCAGATGGATGCGGAAGGGCGTTTTTTGGGCCGCCGCAATGGGTTTAACATGGCTGCGCGTCAGCGTTTTTGGTTTCGCAGCAAGAAAAGCATACTGGAAGTGTATCGTACCGCGGCCCGCAAGCGGCTTTTTGCCAAATACACCCGCGCCAAAAAACTCGCCAAGGCGGGCCTTCAAAACGACCCCAACCTCCGGCTCCGGCCCGACGACAGCCTGACGAAACACGTGATTTTTTCAATGCTCCATCGTATTTGTAAGCAGAAGGGCTTTGAGCTTCTGCTGGACTGGAAAGTCTATGAAGACCACGGCAAACGCTGGGTTGTTTACGAACCGTGGAAAATGATGGGGCCGACAGTGCTGGAGTATTTTCTCTCCCGTGACGAGCGGATTCAATATGTCGTCTGCGGCAGCGTCGAAGATTCGTTTGACGGCCGTCGGTTTGACATGCATTTTCAACGGATCCGGTCCCTGACGCAGTTCCATGGGCGATTCGGCTATTACCCGCAAGGTGCCTTGTCTCCGTCATTATACCGTAACCTGTATGTCGGCAGCCAATACTTCGTCATGCCGTCCGGCGGCGAAGTGGGCGAGCCCTGCGGAATCAGCCAACAGGAGGCCCACGCCAGCGGCACCCCCGTGGTCGCCCATCATCAGGACGGCCTGATTCGCACGGTCTGCGATGCGGATTTCGGAGATTCTGAATCGCGGCCCAACGGCATCAAGTTCCGGGGCTTTACCGGAGAATCGCTGTTGATGGCGATGCTGGATGCCGTCGAAGTCTATTATCACAACCGCCGCCTGTTGTATGCTGACAAAAAAGGAAACCCGCGGAAACTTCGCTATGCAGACCTGTCCTATAACGCCTTCACCACCGATCATCGCTGGCTGCGGCTGCTGCGGGACTATGTGAAATCCTATTGCCTGATGGCCAATGTTGAGCTGCCCGAGCATGTTCATGCCGTTCGTTTGATTACCGATGCGGCTTCGGTGACGGACCCCGAACTGCCGGACATCATCCTCAGGCACGGCATGAAGATCCCGGAAGCGATGAATTGCTTGGTTGAGGCCTTATCGTGTCCGGTGTCCTCCGTCAAAGACGCTTCGGCACAGGTACTCCTGCGGCTTTATGATACCTTTGAAAGCGAAACCGATGGAATACTAAAGAAAGCTCTCGCCAAAGCGATGGCCGCCTCGCCGGGAAACAAACAGATCGAGCAGTTGTGCAATCGTCTGAACGCAAACAGTCCCTCGCCCAGGTAAACGGCCATAAAGCGCAAAAAAGATGGTTTTTCCCGGGACAATGAGAAAAACCACCTTTTTAATAGCGACTTATTGAAGTCATTTAAATCCCGTGTTTATTCCTGCGGATCAATTCCTCAGCGGAGCAGGGGCGTTTTGTTGCGTATCCTTTGAGCGGGATGATGTGCTCGTTGACCGTGTCCAGGAAGTCAGCCGGGTACGGGAAGAATGCTTCTTCGACTTCGTCCGGCGGGGTGATCCAGTTGCGGGCACCCAGTACCACCGGTGGGCCGTCCAATTCGTCAAACGCCAGCGTGTTGATCGTCGAGGCCATGGTATGCAGGAAACTGCCGCGTTCGCAGGCGTCCGAGGCCAGCAGGATCTTGCGGGTTTTCTTGACGGATTCGATCACTTTTTCGTAGTTGAACGGCACCAGCGTGCGGGCGTCGATGACGTCGCAGGTCAGGCCGTACTCTTTTTCGAGAATCTTCGCCGCATCGAGGGCGCGGTACAGTGTCGCGCCGATGGTCAAAATCGTCAGGTCATTGCCTTCAGTGCGAACGGCCGGTTCGCCGAAGGGCACTTCGTAGGCCTCTTTCGGCACGCCGCCTTCGACGAATTCTTCAGCGGCTCCGTACAGGCGCTGGCTTTCAAAAAAGATCACCGGGTCCGTGCCTCGCAGCGCCGAGTACATCAAGCCCTTGGAATCGTAAGGTGTCGCGGGGAAGACCACTTTCAGGCCCGGAATGTGGGTACACAGGGCGGTCCAGTCCTGGCTGTGCTGGGCGCCGTATTTGCTGCCCACGGATACACGCATGACCAGCGGCATTTTCAGCAGGCCGCCGCTCATGGACTGCCATTTACACATCTGATTAAACACTTCATCGCCGGCACGTCCGAGGAAGTCGCAGTACATCAGTTCGATCAGGACACGCCCGCCTTCCAGGGCATACCCAACGGCGGTGCCGGCGATGGCCCCTTCGGCAATCGGCGAGTTGAACAGGCGATGATAGGGCAGGGCTTCGGTCAGGCCGCGGTAAACGGCGAATGCCCCACCCCAGTCACGGTTTTCTTCGCCATAAGCGACCAGCGTCGGGTCAGTATAGAAGCAGTCGATGATGGCTTCGAAAAGGGCGTCACGAACGCCGATGCAGCGGGTATCTTTGAGGCGTTCACCCTTTTCGTCGTACGCCGAGCGGCTTCGGGATTCGAGGCCTTTGGTACGTGGATTTTCTTCAATGGTGGAGATTAGGACATCCGGTTTACGGCCCGGCTCCATCGATTCGATCTTCTGGTTGGAATACATCGTCTGTTCAAGCAGATGGTTTTGCTTCATCAGATCCGCACGCGGAGAGATTGACAAATCGACAGCTTTCTTGCATGCCTTTACAGCCAGTACTTCTGCGTATTTCCACAGTTCTTCGATCTTGCCCTCATCGCAGACTTTGGCCTTGATCAATTCTTTGCCGAAATGCACGGTCGGGTCGTGTTCCTGCCATGCTTCAATTTCCGCCTTTTCGCGGTAGCTGCTCTGGTCCGACGGTGAGTGGCCGCTGTAACGATAAGTGATGGTATCCAGCAGGACCGGACCATCGCCTTTTTCGAGGATGTCGCGCTTCCGCAGGATCGCATCAGCCACGGCCAGCGGATTGTAGCCGTCCACACGTTCGGCGTGCATTTGTTCGGGATTGATACCGGCACCAAGACGTGCCAGAACACCGAAGCCCATCGTTTCGCCTTCCGGCTGGCCGCCCATGCCGTAGAAATTGTTGTAAAAGTTCAGGATCAGGGGCAGTCCGCCGCGATGCGATTCATCCCACAATTTCTTAAACTGGTCCATTGTGGCAAAGCACAGGCCTTCCCAGACCGGCCCGCAGGACGAGGAGGCGTCGCCAATGTTGCCGATGACGATGCCCGGCTTTTTGTTGACTTTCTTGAACAGGGCTGCACCCACGGAGATGTCGCCGGAACCGCCGACGATGGCGTTGTTGGGGTAAACACCAAACGGCGGGAAGAACGCGTGCATCGAACCGCCCATGCCTTTGTTCAGACCGGGTTCGCGGCCGAAGATTTCAGCGAGTGTGCCATAGATCAGGAAATCAATGGCCAGATCCTTGACACTGCCGGAAGCGTCCTTTTCGACGATCTTCAGGCATTCGCCATCGAAATAATTTTCCATAATCTGCATGAGCGACTTGTCATCGAGTTTTTCGATCGCGGACAAACTTTTGGCAAGAATCTCACCATGGCTGCGGTGGCTGCCGTAGATGTGATCATCAATGCCGAGATGATAGGCCTGCCCGACCGCGGCGGCTTCCTGACCGATGGACAGGTGGGCCGGGCCTTTATGCATATATTCGACGCCCATGAAAGAGCCGCGAAGTTTGATTTCGTTCAGCATGTTCTCAAAGGTGCGGATAATGACCATGTCCCGCTGGATGCGAATCATATCCTCTTTGCTGTAGCGCTTTAGCTCATCCTTGACCGGGGTCTTGTATTGATTGATCGGAATCGGTTTGAATTCGATCTGACCGCTCTTCCGTGCCTGTTCGGGGTTGACAATCTGACATTTTGGCATTTTGATGGTCCTTATGAATATGGGTTAATTTTTTTTTTACAGATGACTCTTTTGAGTACAGAACATCGATTTGGCAGGCGTCGAAAAATGACATCCATTCCGCCGGCGGCTGCTTTTCAGTAATCACCAGAGAAAGCGTCTCGAAGTCCACGATTTTATACAGTTTAGGGTTATCGAATTTGCTGCTGTCGACCAGCAAAATAGATTCTTTCGCGTTTTTGGCGGCAAGTTTATTGACATGCGCGCTCTCAATATCCACAGAGGTCAGCCCGACATCCATGCTGATTCCGTCAGCGCCCAGAAACGCCCGGTATCCGCGGAAATGCTCCAGCGTTTCAATCGCGATGGGTCCGGCGGTATCCATTCGGTCCTGTCGAAACTGTCCGCCCAGCAGCAAAACCTCCACTCCGGGCGCATGGAGTTCCTGGGCTGTCCGGACCGAGTTAACGATAACGGAAAGCTGTTTTTTGCCTCGTAAGACCGGGGCGGTCACAAAACACGTTGTGCCGGAGTCCAGGAATATCTGGTCCCCGTCACAAATAATATCCGCTGCAATTTCAGCAATGGCTTTCTTTGCCTCGATGTTTCGGGTAGACTTAGAGAGAAAAGAATAATCGCTGATTCGTGTGACGGTGGCCCCGCCGTGGGTCAGTTCAAGCAGTCCTTCGGCGGCCAATTCATGCAGATCCCGGCGGATGGTGGCTTCAGAAACATCCAGCCGCTCTGCAACCTGACGCACAGAGACATGACCGGATTGATAGACCTGCGAAAGTATCTCGTCTCGTCTTTGTTGAATTGTTGATGTCATAGAAACCTCGTTTTTGGCTCAATAATTCGTATATGATTATATTTAATCACAAATAATCAAAAAAACAACATAAAAATTCATAATTTTGATTGATTTTTGTTCATTTATCATTTAAATATGAAGATATAAGACGTTTCTATTTATATAATGCTGATGTGGAGATCGTATGAATATCGTGAAATACCCTGAAAAAGGGCGTTTTTCGCTCGACGGGATTCTTTCTGAATGGAAGAAAACCGAAGGCGATACCGTCAAAAAGGGCGATTTACTGTTGCTGATCGAAGCGGCGGGCGAATTGCTGGAGATCGAATCCGGCTCCGATGGTACCTTGCTGAAGCAGGTTGCCGCCCCCGGCAGTTTCGTCAAATCCGGCGACCCGCTGGCGATCCTCGGCAAAAAAGGCGAGGATGCATCCAAGGTGTTGGCGCGGCTTCAAAAAGAGGACAAACCCGCCCCTGCCAAGCAGGCCCCGCGGGCCGCTACCTCGCAGGACAATCAGCCCGCCTCAACGGCCAAGCCCCAACACAAGACCGAAAAACAAACCCAAAATACACAAAAGGAGGAAGCAATGGCTTCTGAATCTTCTGGAAATGCGAATAACGTGACCCCGATCCTGATGCCGCAAGCCGGTCAAAGTATGGAAGAGGGGACGATCCTGTCCTGGAAAATCAAAGAGGGCGATACCATCGAAGTCGGCCAGGTGATCATGGAGATCGAAACCGATAAGGCGACGATGGAAGTGGAAGCCACCGATGCCGGCCGCGTGGCGCGGATTGTTGCCGCAGAGGGCGATATTGTTGAAGTAAAAAAGCCGGTGGCGTTTATCGCCGCCAATGACGCCGATGTAGATGCCTATCTCGACGGCAGCGAAGCAAAGGCGGCCCCGGCCCCGAAGCCCGCACCGAAAAAGGAAGAACAGAAAGAATCCCCAAAACAGTCAAAGCCCGAAAGACCTACACGGAAGGCACCTGAAAAAGAGGCCCAACCTCAGGCCCAGCCAGCCGGCGAGCAGGAGGATGTGACCCCGATCCTGATGCCGCAGGCCGGTCAGAGCATGGAAGAGGGCACGATCCTGTCGTGGAAGGTCAAGGAAGGCGACCGCATCGAAGTCGGCCAGGTGATTATGGAAATCGAAACCGACAAGGCGACGATGGAAGTGGAAGCGGTGGACGCCGGACGCATTGCGAAAATCGTTGCCGCCGAAGGTGACATTGTCGAAGTGAAACAACCAGTGGCTTATCTGGCCGAAGAGGGTGTCAATGTTGACGCTGTGGCCGGCGGAACAGAAGCATCTGCTCAAAAAGCTGAAAAAACCGCAGCTAAAGTGGAAACCAAGGGGACTCCGGCTAAAACCGTTAAACAGGCAGCAGTTACGGATGCATCCGGCCGCGTCAAGGCCTCGCCGGCTGCCCGCAAAGCCGCACAGGACAAAGGCATCGACCTGGCATCCATCGGCAGCGGTTCCGGACCGCAAGGCCGCATTATCTCAACAGACGTGGAAAACGCCGATGTGGTTTCGACCGAGGTGAGATCTTATTCGCTGTCTAAGATGCGTAAAGCGATCGCCCAAAACCTGGCCTATTCCAAGCAGACGATTCCGCATTTCTACGCCAAAGTGACCGTCGATGCAACGCTGCTGTTTGCGACTTATCGCAAGACCAAAGAACAGTTTAAGTGCAGCGTCAACGATTTTGTGACGGCGGCCTGTGCCAAGGCGATTCGTCAATACCCGGCATTCCGCAGCCAGTTCAAGGACACCGAGATCATCGAACAGCCCGCGGTCAATATCGGCATTGCTGTCGGGACCGATGATGGCCTGACGGTGCCGGTCGTCCTGAATGCCGACCGAATGAAGATGGAACAATTGGCAACCCAAACCCGCAATGTCGTAGAATCGGCCCGCAACGGGAAACTCGAAGGTTTCGGGAAGGGCATCTTTACGATCACGAACCTGGGGATGTTCGGCACCGAAGAATTTTCGGCGATTATCAATCCGCCGGAGTCGGCGATCCTGGCGGTTGGTGCGATTCGTGAAGGCGTGATTGTCGAAAACGGCGCGATGCGTCCGGGGCGGTTGATGACCATGACGCTCAGCGTGGATCACCGCGTGATCGACGGCGTGCTGGCAGCACAATTCCTGAAGACACTGAAAGAACTGCTGGAAGATCCGGAACAGCTTATTTCGTAGTTCTTAGTTTTTAGTTTATAACACTTTTTAAGTGATACAAGGAACAGGATTATGGCGGAACATTATCAGATTGCAGTCATCGGAACCGGCCCCGGCGGATATATCGCCGCGTTGAAGGCCGCTCAAATGGGAGCTAAAACGGCCGTGGTCGAAAAACATTACCTCGGCGGGACCTGCCTGAATTACGGGTGTATCCCTTCCAAGGCCCTGCTGGCGTCGGCCGAATTGATTCATCGCATCAACGGGGCCAAGTCGCTGGGCGTTGCTGTTGACGGCAATGTCACATTTGACTGGGATGCCATCCAAAAACGCAAAGACAAGGTGCTGACTAAACTCCGCGGCGGCATCAAGGGCCTGTTCGGTGCCCGCAATGTCACGCTTTACACCGGTACAGCCATGCTCGATGGAGCCGGTAAAGTTAATGTAACGAATGACAAGGGCGAAACAGACTCCTTCACCGCTGACAAAATCATCCTTGCAACCGGTTCAGTTCCGGCCCGCATTCCGGGCTGGCCGGAGGATCCGGAACGGGTGTGCACCTCGGACGAATCGCTGCACTGGAAAACGCTGCCCAAGCGGTTGCTGATTGTTGGCGGAGGTGTCATCGGCTGTGAATTTGCCTGCATGATGCACGAATACGGCGTCGAAGTAACCATCGTGGAACTGATGGACTCGCTGCTGCCGGAAATGGAACCGAAACTCGGTCAGGCCCTGGCCGGTGTGTTCACCAAACGCGGCATGAAAATCCACACCGGGGTCAAAGTCGAAAATATCGAAACCAAAAACGGCGGTGTGGAAGCGACCATCTCCGGCGGACAAACCATCCAGGCCGATAAGGTACTTGTTGCTACCGGGCGCAGACCCAACACCAAAGATATTGGACTGGAAAGCATCGGGTTGGAAACCGACCGCGGGTTCATCCGCGTCAACG
The DNA here is from genome assembly GCA_029858345.1 of Phycisphaerae bacterium. Taxonomy (GTDB): domain Bacteria; phylum Planctomycetota; class Phycisphaerae; order Sedimentisphaerales; family Anaerohalosphaeraceae; genus 4572-13. The sequence continues at coordinate 12,611 of JAOUFG010000020.1, read as the reverse complement.
ATAAGATGGAAACAGCGGTCAAGAATTACTACTGCATCGGCGATGCCAACGGCCGCTGTCTGCTGGCCCATGCGGCCAGTGCACAGGGCGAAGTAGCTGTCAAAAACGCCCTCGGCCATGATGAGGCACAAACATTGCCGGTGCCGAATGCCGTTTATACCTTCCCGGAGATCGCCTCTGTGGGTATCACTGTCAAACAAGCCAACCAGCAGAACATCCCGATTCGCGTCGGTGAATTTCCGACCGGCTTTTTGGGCAAAGCGATGGCCGTAGGTGAAGAATTCGGCTTTGTGCGTGTCATTCGTCATCAGGACAACGACTCGCTGCTGGGTGTGCACGTCATCGGACATAACGCAACAGAAATTATTGAAAGCGCGACCGCCATGCTGTCGCTGAAAGCATCGGCAAAGGACTTGGCGGAAATGATTTTTGCGCATCCGACCCTTTCGGAAGCCGTTAAAGAAGCGGCGGAAGATTGTTTCCAGCAGGCCCTGCATCTGCCGCCGCGAAAAATCACACGGATTGCTGCCGACACGGAGACGATTAAGTAGATTAAGGATGATTTCATGGATAATACCGTAACACAGGCAACAGATTTCTTAAGGTCGCTGGAAGGTGTGGATGTGTTGTTGGCTCAGGCGGACAACGTCGATCTGCCCCGGTCGCTGACCTACAACTCACATATTCATCTGCCGCCGAATTTCTCGGCCTTTGAAACGGTCGCCCAGGCCGTACAGATCGCCGCTGACGAGGGCGTTCAGGTTTTGGGGTGCGGCAACTATTATGATTATTCGGTGTATCAGTCCTTTACGGAAATCGCTCAGGACAAGGGAATCTTTCCTCTGTTCGGTACTGAAATCATCGCACTGGAAACCGACTTGCAGGCCCGCGGCATCCGTATCAACGACCCCGGCAACCCCGGCAAGTATTACATCTGCGGCAAGGGCATCAGTCGCTTTGAGTCGCTATCCGACAGGGCCGCTGAGTTGCTGACGACGATTCGCAATAATGACGCCCTGCGAATGCGTGAAATGACGGCAAAAATGGCCGAGGTTTTCAAGGCACATGGTATTGATACCGGCCTGGACGAAGCGGCCGTAATCGCGCGTGTGGTCAAACGTCACGGCTGCACGGCCGATATGGTGACCCTGCAGGAACGACACCTGTGCCAGGCGTTTCAGGAGGTCTTTTTTGAGACCGTGCTCGCCGATGAGCGTGTCGCCAAGCTGACTGAACTGTTCGGGGCCGCTCCGAAATCGTCCGCCGATGATGCCGTCGGGATTCAAAATGAAATTCGTTCTTATTTGATGAAAGCCGGTAAGATGTGTTTTGTGCCGGAGACATTTCTAAACCTCGCACAGGCCAAGGAACTGATTGTCGAACTGGGCGGCATTCCCTGCTACCCGGTGCTGGCCGATGGTTCTAAACAGCGTTGCGAGTATGAAACACCGCTTGCCCAGTTCATCGAAACGCTCAAAGCCAATGGCTATGCAATGGTGGAGCTTATTCCCATTCGCAATACGCCGGGGGTGTTGGCTGAATATGTGATGGCGATTCGCAACGCGGGCATCGCGGTGGTGGCCGGCACCGAGCATAATACACTGGACCTGCTGCCGATCCAGCCGACGTGCGTCGGCGGCGCAGCGATTCCTGATGAGGTCAACGCGATCTTCATCGAAGGGGTTTGTGTGCTCGCCGCACACGCCTTTTTGAAAGCACACGGCCAGCCGGGTTTTGTCGATGCCAATCAGGATGACCCCAACGACCGTATCGCCCGCTTTGGCCGTATCGGTGCGGCGGTTTTGAAACGTTATTTTGAAAAACAGTGAAAAGGATTTTCGTGATATGAGTTTAACCAAAGAACAAACCATTAACACAATCGCCCCGGTGCTGCGAATGCGGCTGACAAAAGGGGGACAGTCACCTATTATTCGATTCACGGACAAAACCAGCGTACCGGCAATGTCGCTTTCGCTGCCGGATGCGGCGGATGACAACGCTGTGATCGCTGCGGTTACAAAAACAGTCGAGGGGGCATCGGATGTTAAGGCCGTTGCGGTTGAAGGCGTCGGTGCGTTTGAGGTCATCTACGCTGCTGAAAAAAGCGCCGGGCGTGTTGCTGGCAAGGTTGCCGTCGTCACCGGTGCCGCCCAGGGGTTCGGATTGGAGATCGCACAGGATTTGGCCGCACAAGGGGCATACGTCGTGTTGGCCGATATCAACGATACCGAGGCCAAAAAGCAGGCGGAATCACTCCAAAAACAATACGGCCCCGACCGCGCGATGGCCGTTGCCATGAACGTGACAAGTTTAGAGTCCATTCAGGCGGCCATTAACGAGACCGTCAAAACCTACGGCGGCTTTGATGTATTTATCTCCAACGCCGGGGTGCTCAAGGCCGAAAGCGTCAAAACCCAGCCGGAAAAGGATTTCGATTTTTCCACCGCGGTCAATTACAAGGGCTATTTTCTCTGTACGCAGGCCGCGTCGAAAATTCTGGCGGCCCAGCACAAAGCTGACCCGGCGTATCTCAGCGACATCATCCAGATCAATTCCAAATCCGGTCTGGTCGGCTCCAATCGCAACTTCGCCTATGCCGGCAGCAAATTCGGCGGCATCGGACTGACCCAGTCATTTGCCCTTGAATTGATCGAAGACGGCATCAAGGTCAACTCGATCTGTCCCGGCAACTTCTTCGACGGCCCGCTCTGGTCGGATCCTGATAACGGGCTGTTCGTGCAGTACCTGCGTACTGGAAAAATCCCCGGCGCCAAGACCATCGATGACGTCAAAAAGGCCTACGAAGCCAAAGTGCCGATGCGCCGCGGCTGCACCACGCCGGATGTGATGGCGGCGGTGTATTACCTGATCGAACAAAAATACGAAACCGGCCAGGCCGTCCCCGTGACCGGCGGACAGGTGATGCTTCATTAGTTCATAGTTCATAGTTTTTAGTTAAGGATCAATCATGGAACAAACATTGCCCAAAACACAATATGCGATTCAGTTGGTCGGTCCCGATGAACTGAAACTCAACAGCGAAAAAGAAGCCTGTCAACCGGGTCCCTATCAGGTTGTTGCCAAAGTCGAGGCGGTAGGCCTGTGTTTTTCCGATTTGAAGCTGCTCAAGCAGTTCGATCAGCACGCCCGCAAAAGTGAAGTTCTGTCCGGTGTCGATGCTTCGGTGTTGTCGGAGGTTTCCAGCTACAAGCCAAAGTCAGAACCCACAGTTCCCGGTCACGAGGCCTGTGCGGTGATCGTTGCGGTGGGCGAGAAAGTGCGGCATCATCACGCCGGGCAAAAGGTGCTGATCCAGACGGATTACCGCTGGCTCAAGACCGCCGCGTCCAACGCCGCGTTCGGCTATAATTTTGAAGGCGCTTTGCAGGAATATGTCGTGATGGATGAGCGGATCTATGTGGACCCGGACCGCGACGAGAGTTTTCTAATTCCCGTCGAGAAAGAACTCAGTGCTTCGGCGATTGCACTGGTGGAGCCGTGGGCGTGCGTGGAAAGCTCTTACGTCACCGCCGAACGCAATACGATTCTCGCCGGCAGCAAACTGCTGGTCGTAGCAGATGCCGGTCATGCAGTTGAGGGACTGGCCGCCAGTTTCGCGTCGAATGGAAAGCCCGCGGCGATCACCGTGGTTTGCGCGGACGCCGCACAGCTTGAAAGCGTCAAGGCTGCGGGCATCGAGGTCACAACCGCCGAGTTGAGCACCTTGGCCGACGAGGCCTTTGACGATATCGTTTATTTCGGTGCCCAAAAAGATACTATCGAAACCCTCAACGACAAGCTGGCCGCTAAGGGCATCATCAATATCGCCCTCGGCAACAAAACCATCGGCCAGGAGGTATGCGTCGGCGTCGGGCGAACACATTACGGCCTGACTCGCTGGGTCGGCACCACCGGCAGCAATGCCGCCGAAAGCTATCAAAACATCCCTGCCACCGGCGAACTGCGTCAAGGCGACACAGCACTGGTAGTCGGCGCTGCAGGACCGATGGGGCAGATGCATGTGATTCGGCTGATCTGCTCGGGCATTGACGGCATTTCCATCGTCGGCACTGATTTCGATGACGAGCGGCTGGCATCCCTGAACGCCAAAGCTGACCGGCTGGCCGACGAACGCGGCGTCGGGTTGTCACTGGTCAATCCCAAAACAAACCCGGTCAATGAAAAGTTCAGCTATTTCGCCATCATGGCGCCGGTTGGGCCGCTCGTGGCACAGGCGGTCAAGGACAGCGCCGATGGGGCGATCATTAACATCTTTGCCGGGATTCCCGCCACGGTCAAGCAGGACCTGGACCTGGATACGTACATCGCCAACCGCTGCTTTATGTTCGGCACCAGCGGCTCGACGCTGGACGACATGAAGATCGTGTTGAACAAGGTCGTTTCAGGACAACTGGATACCAACCTGTCGGTCGATGCGGTCTGCGGCATGGCCGGGGCGATTGACGGCATTCGCGCGGTGGAAAACCGGACGCTGGCCGGTAAGATCATCGTCTATCCGCAATTGAAGGAATTGCCGCTGACGCCTCTGGAAACACTTGGTGAAAAAGTCCCCGATGTTGCGGCGAAACTGGAAAACGGCATCTGGACCCAGGCCGCCGAAGCGGAATTATTAAAAAGTGCCGGATAATTGGCAGACAAGTTGGAAGGCATGGTCTTAATGAAGCTGTGGAGAAATCGAAAGGCCCCCTGGAATTGACAAAAAGGCCGTTTGCAGATTTGATGCGTAATTTTGCTTGATTTTTCGGTCAAAACACAATTACATATAGTTAATAAAAGGTGTTTGGGGAACAGTCCCGATGTATCGGGAGAGCTGCCTGTTCCCTGCAACCATCGAGTCTAACGGTTAGATTCGAAAATCGTTGTACACAAGTTCGACTATCGAAAGGCCCAAAAATGAGACATCAGAGCCACACACATCAAACCAATTTCTGTTCGATTTGTATCGTTTTATTCAGCATTTTTATTGGCGGGCTGATTGGAACTGTGCAGGCGTCCTCCTGGCCGTATCAGGATGAAACCAGGGAACAGCGGGATGCCCGGATGGCCTGGTGGCGGCAGGCCCGTTTCGGCATGTTCATTCATTGGGGCGTCTATGCCGTACCTGCAGGGACTTATAAAGGAGAGCAAATCAAAGGCATCGGCGAATGGATTATGCTGCGAGGCGAGATCCCCGTGGCAGAATACAAGGGGTATGCCAAACAGTTTAATCCCGTTAAATATGATCCCGATGCGTGGGTGCGTTTAGCCAAAGAAGCCGGGATGAAGTACATTGTGATCACCTCCAAGCATCATGACGGCTTTGCATTATTCGATTCAAAAGTTACCGACTGGGATATCGTTGATGCGACGCCTTATGGTAAGGATCTGCTCAAGCCGCTGGCTGAGGCGTGCCGCAAGCATGGGATAAAGCTGGGGTTTTATTATTCGCAGGCGCAGGACTGGAACCATCCCGGTGGAGCCGCTGCGCGTGGGACAAAATGGGATCCGGCCCAGGAAGGCAGTATGGATGAGTATATTAAGAATATTGCGGCGGAGCAGGTTAAGGAGATACTGACTAACTATGGTGATATTGCTGTGCTGTGGTGGGATACGCCGCATGATATGAATGAAGAACGTGCCGATGCGCTTCAGCCGCTTATTAGCTTGCAGCCGGGTATCATTACCAATAACCGGCTTGGTGGCGGTTATGACGGTGACTGCTCGACACCGGAACAGCATATTCCGGCGACGGGACTTGATAGCGACTGGGAAGCGTGTATGACGATGAATCGCACGTGGGGTTTTAAGAGCTATGACCACGATTGGAAATCCACCGAAACACTGATCCGCAACCTGGTCGATATCGCCAGCAAGGGCGGCAATTATCTGCTGAATGTCGGTCCGACCGCTGAAGGCGAAATCCCGCAGCCCAGTATCGAACGCTTAAAAGCCATCGGGGCGTGGATGAAGGTCAACGGCGAATCAATCTACGAAACTACGGCCAGTCCCTTTCGAAAGCATTCATGGGGTCGTTGCACCAAGAAGACATTTATCAACGGTGCGACGCTTTATCTTCATATCTTCGACTGGCCTGTGGATGGAAAACTGGTTCTGAAGGGACTGAAAAATGAGGTTCAGCAGGCCTATTTACTGGCGGACCTTGGGAAACTTAAAACCACGAAAGATGACACCGGAGTTACGGTTGAACTGCCGTCCAAGCCACTGGATGCGATTGATACCGTGGTGGTTTTGAAGGTGGCGGGGGCGCTGGACGTCGAAATGGTCCTACCGATGCAAAACGACAAAGGCACGGTTACGCTTTCGGCTGAACTGGCGGATATTCATAATCGCGGCTATGGTACCCATGCCAAACTTGAAAGGAAAAACGGCAAACAGAATATCGGCTCGTGGACGGATAACAGGTCCTGGATCGAGTGGACTTTTGAGATTGAACAGAGCGGTTCATTTGAAGTCATCGCTGACTTATCGACTGAGGCGGCTGAAACAAAATTTGAAGTGGCTGTTGGATCATCGAAACTGCAGGCCGCAGTTGCTTCGACCAGCGGATTCGAGCAATATAAAAAAGTGAGTTTAGGGCAGATCGAAGTGTCCAAAGCCGGTGTCTATACGCTCCAGATTAACCCGAAAAAAGGGCAATGGCAGCCGATCAATCTCCGATCGGTCACGTTAACGCCGGTCAAATGAAATGTTGGATAACCGTTTAGGAAGACAATGCAAATGGAATCAAAACGTTATATTGCGGTAGATCTGGGGGCCGAAAGCGGCCGCGTTATGCTGGGGACCGTTTCTCAGGACAAAGTGGTCTTAGAGGAAGTCCACCGGTTTGGCAATGGCCCGATTGAAGTTGACGGATCCCTGCACTGGGACTTCGCGAAGACCCTCGCCGAAATCAAAGCCGGCATCAAAAAAGCGGTCCAGCAAACCGGCGGCGAGGTCGCCTGCATCGGCGTCGACAGCTGGGGCGTGGACTTCGGGCTATTGGACGCCGAAGGGTGGCTGCTGGAAGATCCGTATAATTATCGCGACAGCCGGACCGACGGAATGCTGGAGAAGGCGTTTGAGATCGTGGGAAAGCGCGCGATCTACGACCGAACCGGCATTCAGTTCATGCAGTTAAACACCCTCTATCAACTGCTGGCCATGCAGCAGTCCGGCGACCCCGTTCTCAAACAGGCCCAAACGCTGCTGTTTACAGCCGACCTGTATGCATACCATTTGTGCGGCAAGCCCTATGCGGAATACTCGCTGGCCAGCACCTCGCAACTGCTGGACATGAAAACCGGCCAATGGGCCGATGATCTTTTTGAGAAACTTAAGTTGCCGCGGGACATCATGCCGCCGGTGACCCAGCCGGGAACTGTCGTCGGCGAGTTGACCGAGGCGGCAGCCGCCGAATTCAGCAGCCCCAGGATCCCCGTTGCGGCGATCGGCTCGCATGATACGGCCTCGGCGGTCGCCGCGGTGCCGGCGTCCGGTGAAGGCGGCTGGGCCTATTTGTCCTGCGGGACGTGGAGCCTGCTGGGCGTGGAGATCGCCGCTCCCGTCATCAATGACGAAACCTTTGACTACCAGTTCACCAATGAAGGCGGCGTTGACGGAACCATTCGGCTGCTCAAAAATATCATGGGATTATGGTTGGTACAGGAGTGCCGCCGGCAGTGGCAGACCGAAGGGCAGGATCTCTCGTATGCTGAAATCACCCAAATGGCCCGAAACGCCACCCCGTTTGCGGCCTACATTGATCCAAGCCATTCTGACTTCTTATCGCCCGGTCAAATGCCTGAAAAAATAAACCAGTATCTCGCTAAAACCGGACAGGACAAAATCAATGACAAAGGCACAATGATCCGGTCGATTTTGGAAAGTCTGGCGCTGAATTATGCCTGGGTCCTGCAGCAAATCGAAGATTTGACCGGCAACCCCATTGAGACGCTGCATCTCGTCGGCGGCGGGATACAGAACCAATTGCTGTGCCAGTTCACCGCCGATGCGACGGGCAAGAAGGTCGTCGCCGGCCCGATTGAAGCGACGGCGACCGGCAATATCCTGATGCAGGCCAAAGCGACCGGTCAGGTTGAAAGCATGCAGCAGATCCGCCAGATCGTTCGAAATTCATTTGACGTGAAAGAATACCTGCCTAAGGACATTTCTGTTTGGCAGGCACAGAGTGAAAAATACAAACCTATTTCCTGAGGAGAGTACCATGGCCAAAAATGTAAAAGCAAGTTGTTTACCGGAAATCAAAAAACCCAGTCCCAAGGTTCCTGTCATCGGCGTTTTCTCGCCCTGCGATCCGCGCATTGATGCCGCCAGCCGCAAGCGAGCACAGAACATCATCGCGATGGTTGCTGACACCATCAGCGGCCAGGTCGTCCTGCCGGACAAGACCCCGGTGCCGGTGGTTTATTCAGATGTCCTGATCGACAGTGAGGCACAGGCCGATGTCGTGGCCCAGCAGTTTCGCCAGGCAGGCGTCAATATTCTCGTTTGTGCCCCGGACACCTGGGCGTTCCCGCAATTGACGACGATCTCGCTGCTGCAGCAGTTTCCCAAAGACACCCCCATCAACATCACTTGCGGCAACAGCGGGCCTAAGCCGGGCGTCGTGTATGCCCATGCCTTAGCCGGTGCGATCAGCCAGTACGGCAAGATGGTGCATCTGAATGTGGGCAACTGGGCCGATACCGGGATGAATCCGGTCATGACCAAACCGACCGCCGTCGCCCTGATTGACTGGTGCTATGCGGCCGTGACGACAATGGCGCTCAAGGGCCGCCGCGTGATGGTCTTCGGGCATGATTCGATGGGCATGGAGACAGCCCTGGCACATATCCTGCCGACACGGAACACCTTCGGCCTTGAGATTACCCGCCTGGATATGAAACTGCTGGCGGACATGCTCAAGAAGGGCGCCTACAGCAAGAAAGAACTCAAGGCACTGCGCGGCTGGATCGATGGTCATCTCGGCAAGCGGCTGGAGCTGAAAACCGAAGACGACAGCAAACGTTTTGATACCAGTTTGGCGATGTACCTGATCAACCGCGACCTGATGGCCGACCTCAATGCCGTTGGCGGCGGGTTTATGAGTCAATTGGAATGGGGCAGCGACAATCGAGGTCTGCCGCTTCCGGTGGCCGATGCGATGGAGTCGATGTTCAACAGTACGTTTGACCACAATGGCCCCAAGGCCCCGCAGCCCTATGCGACCGAAGCCGATGTTCAGGGACTGCTGACAATGCTGTTTATGACCTATCTGTCCGGCGGCAATCCGCCGCTGTTCATGGACTTCCGCAAAGTCTGGGAAGGTTGGGAAATCAAGGCCCTGGCTAAGAAGGTCGGTGTCAAGATCAACCCGAAGGCCGACTATATCAAGAAGGGTCTGGTTGACGGCGATAACTCCGGCAGCGCATCCTTTGACTGGGCCGGCAAGCCGGGCACCAGCGTCAAGCAGCTCATGAGCCGCATTTCCATGCCCCTGGCTGACGAGGGCTACTTCCCCGGCGGCGGCAACAGTGTCACCTTCATGACCCCGGCCGGCGTAAAAGGCATCGCCGGACGGATGGCCTACAGCAGTCTCAACGATAAGTTCAGCTTAATCTGGGACGAGGCCTATTCGACCAGCGTTCCGGACAAACTGGGCAAGGCGATGTGCGACCTGACCACCCCGACCTGGCCGCATACCTTTGTCGTGCCGAAATACGCCAGTATGCTCGAGTACAAGCAGTACGCCCCGGCCAACCACTTCCACATGACGTGGGATCTGCCGGTATCGCGTCTGCAGTACTGGATGGACCTGAGCGGTGTGATCAGTGCGACCCCGTGGGCGGCACGTCCCTCGTTTGTCGAAGGCACCGATCGCCCGCTGCCGCTGATCTACCATCTCAACGGAGGCGAAGCGGCCTTTAAGAGTCTGTAAGTGATATTGACAAACGTGGATCATTTTGAACCTGTAACGTTTTTGGAGATTGTCTAATGGAAGAGAAAAAGTCAGCGTCCGTTATTCCAGGGAAGTATCTGTTGCCGTTTGTATTAGTGACAACGTTGTTTGCGCTGTGGGGATTTGCCAATGATATTACCAATCCCATGGTTGCGGCATTTAAGAACATTCTGTTGATTAGCAATTTCCAAAGTTCACTGGTTCAGTTTGCGTTTTATGGAGGGTACTGTTTCATGGCGGTGCCGGCTGCGATTTTCATTAAACGTTTCAGTTATAAGACCGGGATTCTTTTGGGGTTGGCCCTCTACGCGACGGGGTGCCTTCTGTTTATCCCTTCCGGCTGGATGATGGCGTTCTGGGCGTTTTTAATTTCTTATTTCATTATGACCTGCGGACTGTCGTTTCTGGAAACCAGCGCCAATCCGTACATTTTGTCCATGGGACCAGAAGAGACATCCACACAGCGGCTGAATTTTGCCCAGTCGTTTAATCCGATGGGGTCTATTACCGGCATGTTCGTTGCCAGTCATTTTATCCTGGCCAAACTCAACGCTGCCTCAGAGGAAGCCCGCAGGGTCATGCTGGAGACGGATCCGGAACAGTTTGCAGCCATTCAGCAGGCTGACCTCGATGTGATCATTGGCCCCTATATGATTTTAGGGATTGTGGTTCTGGTCGCATTGGTGCTCTTTGCGATTTCAAAGCTGCCGAGAATCAAAGGTGAAGATGACAATGTCGTGAATTTCGGAGCAACGCTGAGCCGTTTACTGAAAACCCCCAAGTACGTTGAAGGCGTGATTGCACAGGCCTTTTATGTCGGGGCGCAAATCATGTGCTGGACCTTTATCATTCAGTACGCCGGAACCCAGTTGGGTATGGAAAAGGCAATGGCTCAGAACGTGAACATTGCGGCGATGTTCATCTTTGTTTCGTCCAGGTTTATCTGTACCTTCCTGCTGAAATTTTTCAGTCCGGGCGGGTTGTTGATGACATTGGCCATTGCCGGATTCGGTTTAGTGTGTGTGACCATTTTTTCAAAAGGCAACCCGGATGCGGGTGCTCTGATTCAGGGATACATTGATCAGTCTGCGGAAACAGGCGGCCTTGTCGGCTATATCAAGGGACTGTTTACAGGGTTGTTTAAGGTCGATGGAACGGCCGGGCTTTTAAGCCTGGTGGGCGTGTCGGCCTGTATGTCGCTGATGTTCCCGACGATTTACGGAATCGCTCTCAAAGGCCTGGGCGACGATGCCAAACTGGGGGCGGCCGGTTTGATTATGGCCATCGGCGGCGGGTGCCTGATGCCGCCGGTGCAGGGCTGGATTATGGACCAAAACGCAGTCAATCTTGGATTTACAACACTGACAAGCACGGCCGCATCGTTTGTTCTTCCGCTGATTTGTTTCGTGGTGATTGCAATTTTTGGGTTTCGAACCTCCAATGTACATGGCCATAAGTATTGATTCGACAGATAGAAAGGACCTTACAGATGCTCAAAAATATACCGAATATATTAAGCCCCGAACTGTTGAAAATCTTGATGGAGATGGGGCACGCTGATGAAATCGTGATCGCGGACGGGAATTTCCCGTCCGCGTCCATCGCCGCCGAGACCGTCTCGGGCAACCTGATCCGCATGGACGGCCACGGCGTTCCGGAAGTGCTGGAGGCGATCTTGAAAGTCTTTCCGCTGGACCCGTATGTGGACAAGGCGGTCGGCCTGATGGAACTGGTTCCCGGCGACACCGTCAAAACACCGATCTGGGATGAGTATCGCAACATTATCAAGGCCAGCGATGAAAGCAAGAAGTTTAATGACTTTGAATTCATTGAGCGTTTTGCGTTTTATGAGAGAGCTAAAAAGGCCTACGCCGTCATCGCCACCAGCGAGACGGCCCTTTACGCCAACATTATCTTAAAGAAGGGGGTTGTTGTCTGATTTTTTAGCTGTGCGATTTTTTAGTGGCGGTAAAGGCCTCGCAGGGGCCGTCATGTTGTAGCCCCGCGGCGCACCTGTCCGTCATAGCTCTTAGAGCGACGACGGAAGCCCGGGGTCAGGAATGCACCCTCGCCCCAGAGCCCGTGCAGCGGGCGGCATGTGCTCGGCAACGATTATGCCGCCCCGCTAGGGCTTGTAAAAAATGAGAAGGGAAACGCTTTTTATTCCCCACCCTGACGGGATGGGGCTACGACATATCGCCCCATTCGGCTTCGCTCGGGGCAGGCTCTGATGGGCTGAAGAAGTCGGATTGAGTGTGCCGCTAAATAAACTCGCTCACCTATACAGACCCAAAGGCAGTGGCAATTTACGACAGAAGATGTCGGGGCCTGGCCAATTGTGGTCATTGACGGCCCAGAATCCAGCCAGTCACCCCGACTTCAAATTGACCGCATTTTTCACCGCCAAAGTCAATTCCATTGGTCCCGCTTGCCAACGTGTTATAATTACTTGACTTTTAAGGGCTTATATTGGTATCATTGATCGGTCATTTATATACGATCACGATTGAAAATTCCCGTTTCTATGCGGCTGATATGGAACGACCTTTGTCAAGTTATCATTTTGTTATTTTTACATTTTCTTGAAAACACTTCCAGGTGCAGGCGGCTTCGACGATGAATCAGTCTGATATTCGTGGATTATCCCGCATCA
>JAOUFG010000198.1 GCA_029858345.1 Phycisphaerae bacterium | reverse complement strand
CGCAGTATCTCTTTGAGCATACTCCGCTCACCATCCCCTTTTTGCTGGCTATTGCCATACTGGCTTATGCCCTGCCAATGCCATCACAAGATCCCGAAATAATACCGATGCCTTTGGAGGGTGAGAATTTACCAACCGCAGAATGGTTTATTCTAATTTTTTATGTACCCTATTTATACTTTAAAGGTTTTTTTGCCACATTTTTCGGTTTCTATATCCCTCTGATTATTTTCCTGATTTTGGCGATATTCCCCTATTATCTCAGGGCAAGGAACGTTAAAAATAGTAATCTGAATACTCAAGAAACCAAGTCTAAAGAGAAAATTAGCGCGCTTTCAAAATTCATGACACCCTTCCGAAAAGCTCTGGGCGCAAGGCTATATGCAAAAACACTTGCATTTCTAACTGTTTTCCTGGCAGCCATGGCTGTATTTGGCCCGTTTTTAGCCGTTTCCCATAAATCCCCAACCTATGGCTGCAATTCCTGTCATAACGTCACCATGGGAACACGGTTGGGATTGCCACCCGCAACATTCAAGGATCGGGTATTAAATCCCAACTTGAAAGATAATACGTTCATGGTAGAGCACTGGTTTTACCCTCAAGTTGTTTGGTAATAGGGAAGCAGTTTCTTCATGTAGGAAAACTTTAATGGGTAACAAAATAATCAGCCAACCGGTTTTTTGGGAATTATTGAATATTGTTGGGCTGCGCCTTTGAAGGGCAAGAGAGGAGACTTGATTGATTTCAAAATTTAAAAGAGAGTTATTTTTACACCTGCTAATTGTTCTCATTGTAGCGATATCGGGTTGCGGTCGCGCTGGTAACACAAGTAACCTTCCTGATGAAGGGCCGGAAACTGTCGCTAAACGATTCTATGAATTAATTTCGGCGGCAAAAATGGAAGGGGGAACTACAACCGCCAGCGAAGCTTTCAAATTGGTCGATACCAAGACATCCAATATGAACGTAAACCAGTTCTTGGAAATCATCAAGCGCTACCCGGAAAAGTTTGTTGTTAACGTAGGTAAAGCCGAAATCAAGGGAAAACAGGCATTGGTCGCAATCAGCTATAAGCTACCCTCCAGCTTTGGCGGCGAATATACAATGCAAGAAGTGTTACCTCTAAATGTTGACCCTGCGACTAACACCTGGATGGTCGATTTCACCGGCGACAGCTACGGAATGCAAAAGGATGAGGCAATAGCGGCGAGCAAATCTGAAGGTGTGCCGCCCGCCAAACCTGAAGCTTCGCAAAAAGGTAAATAATGATGGGCGCTTCAGGGATTGCAGAATGGATCAAGGAACAGATCCGGATAAAAAAAGGGAAGCCGATACCTGCACATGTAAATTTTTTTTATTGCTTTGGTGGTATCTCGCTGTTCCTAATCCTCCTCCAGTTGCTTTCCGGCGTGTTTATGCTTTTTTTCTATACACCCGAACCCGATAAGGCCTTGCTGAGCATTGCGTATTTGAGCAATGAGGTACCCATGGGATGGCTGTTCAGAAACATGCACCGGTGGACTTCCACGCTTCTACTGGCAACCGTATTTTCCCATATGGTTATCGTGTTTTATCTGAAAGCCTATCAGAGCCCACGAAAACTTACTTGGTTAAGTGGCGTCTTTCAGTTACTCATGGTTTTTTTACTGGTCATTACCGGGCTTATTCTTCCATGGGATTGGAGATCATATTGGTCATTTGCCATATGGATGGATTACATAGGCACATGGGTATTGGGCGGCGAAACTCTCCAGGCGGCGTTGCTTGATACTTTTACCCTCAATGCGGCTTATTTCACCCATATATTGGCAATCCCGATATTGCTGGCGGCCTTCCTGTCTTTTCACTTCAAAATGATAAGGCGATACGGGATATCAAAGCCTCTTTAAGCCATATATATCATAAAGGGCGAACCAATCATGGCAAATGAAAAAATAGAAATTATCATGGAGCCCAAGTACGCTCCTCCTTATCCACAGGCGTTTTATCCTTTTTGGCCGAAACATGCACTTAAGGCCGGTA
>JAOUFG010000019.1 GCA_029858345.1 Phycisphaerae bacterium | reverse complement strand
GATGCGGGATAATCCACGAATATCAGACTGATTCATCGTCGAAGCCGCCTGCACCTGGAAGTGTTTTCAAGAAAATGTAAAAATAACAAAATGATAACTTGACAAAGGTCGTTCCATATCAGCCGCGATACCCCCACTGGATGGTTTTGACCAATCGCACTGTAGCATTCTTGACCGGTTTGCCAGCCCAGTCCAGTACCCGCCCGTGGGCCGAGCACGTATCTTGCCGCAAATCGATCACCATATCGTCAATATCTTGTCCGCCCTGCGTATACACAATCACAGCCCCGGTGCGCTTTTCATCGGCATCGCGTCCATCAACCGTGTAATGAATAATGTGGGTTCCTTCGGGGATTTTCTCAAACACGAATTTGCCACCATCGTCGGTGACCTGACTGTGATAACCTCCAGAGCTTAACTCCGAATTCGGGCTTCGATAACTCCGCATACTGTCTCGCATTTCTACGCGCCCTTTAACGGGCATGCCGTCAAGACCAATCAACCGCCCTCGCATTTCGCCGATTGGCAAAATATCAAAGCGTCGCTCTTTTTTGAGATAATGCGCGCCGAGCCATACCTGATGTTTTTCAAAACCTTCGACTTCAATAGCTGCTCGACACTGCACCCATTTTCCTTCCAATTCCTCAAGCACACTCGGCAGAACAAACACACCCCGCGAGTCGGTTGTCAATGACGCGCCATTCCATTCTTTCGTTGTTTTTTGAAGTGTTTTATGGTCCTCGGTAGTGATTGTAGTATCAAAAACCACATTTGCGCCGCTGATGCCATTGCCTCTGGGATCAACGATCATCATGTCGCGCTCGGCTAAACCCTCGGGCAATGGAACCTCAAACAGGGATTCCTCGCGATTGTGGGGCTTGGGCAAGCTGTCATCCTGCCGCTCCAAAACCAGATTGAACGTTACCTCCTGCCTTCCGGCCAGGTAGATCGTCAGCGGCTTGCCGGAGTCATAGTTTTTGCCCTTTTCGTACGGATAATCTGCCTTGATCTGATAGTCCCCCGGCGGAACATGCTTCAATATATAATCACCATTCTCGTCGCTTAATGCAGATTTCAGGCTTTCAGTATGCGACGACCAGCCGCTGCCGTCCGCATAATATTGTTTAATCTCCCGATACAGCACCGCATTGACACCCGACATGGGACGGTTGTATTTATCCACGACCTTGCCTTTGACGATGGCTCGGTCCTGGCGCAGATCGATAAAAATATTGCTCTTGACCTCTCCGTCTTTCATATTGATCGTCTGAAACGAGGCATATTCCTCGTATGGTATTTTTTCAACTTTGGGTTCCGGACCGCACCCGCCCGCATGACCGGGAAACTTGACAATGTGCATCCCCGGCGGAACCTTTTCGATCACAAACCCGCCCGCTTCATCCGTTTTGAGATTAGCACTAAAACAGCCCCCGCAGGAACTATTTGGGTTTTTATAGCGTGTATGCGTATTGAACCAGACCGGGACATTAGCCAGCGGTTGTCCGTTGGGGTCGATAATGGCCCCCTCAATTCGCCCGATACGAAAAATATCTATTTCGCCGCGTTCATTTGAATAGTTTACGCCAACGCTAACACCACTTCGTTTCAGAAACCCCTCCGCCTCGATGGTGATTTGCGGTTGCGGCTTTTTGTCACCATCTTCATCCTGCCAGATCACCCCCGGATAGACAAATTCCCCTTTTTCGTTTGTTGTAATGGCTGTGCCCTGCCAAGCCGGCGGCTCTTCTGTAATATTGCCATCGCAGTCACGGGCGAGATATTTGTCGAAGGTTACCGTGGCTTCGGGTACGCCCTTTCCGTCCTGGTCCACCACGCGAGCCAGTTCAGCACCCCACTTCATGGAGTAGGGCGACGGTTCTTCGGGAATAATTGCCGGCAGAACCGTTTCGATAAGGTTTTCAACCTCTTTTGAATGGCCGCGAGCGAAATAGATCGCTCCGGCCGCAATAAATAGACCGGGTACAATGATGAGCCAAATGCTTTTTTTCACGGAAAATCTCCCTTTTTCAGTCGTTCTTTTGCAATCTTATCATAAAACCACAGTTACTGCCAGTGCGGCCTTACTATTAGATAAAGATGCCGTAAATGTGATTTTGTTTCAGTTTTTTTAAGAAATCCTTCGAGTTTCCGCTCAACCTCTTCCTCAATGGAAATCAGCGGGTGGTTTGCTGGCGGAGTTGTTTGCGTGCTTGGACGCGGAGGGCGGCGTTGCTGGCGCGGCGTTTTTCTTCATCGGTTTGCGGCGTCAGTTTGGGCACAGGAATCGGGTGATGGTTTTCATCGATGGCGACCAATGTCACAAAGGCCCGTGTCGCGGTGACGCGCTGGCCGGTGGCGGGGTCTTCTTTGATGACTTTGACGCCCACCTCCATCGAAGTATGGCTGACATAATTGACGGCGGCCAGCAGGACCACCTGGTCGCCGATACAAACCGGCGCCTCAAAGGCCACCGAGTCGATACCGGCGGTGACGACCTGTCTGCCGCAGTGCTTCTGGGCGGCCATCGCCGCGACCATATCGATCCAGCCTATAATCGCACCGCCGAACGCCGTGCCGAACGCATTGGCGTTTCCGGGCATGACCAGGTAGCGTGTCTCAACAGCGCTGTCAGCAGGTGTCTTGATTGTCTCGGCCATTGGTTGCTCCATTACTCACCGCAATTGAAATTTCCCGTTGCTGCGCGGCTATGTAGCGATACGGTGGTAAGTTACGACTTTGCTCGCGGCAATTTACTACCCTGAAGGGTATAAAAAAAGCGGGCTCACCAACACCCGCTATGCATTGCCTGTGAACGACCAACCACGAACCAGTAACTACTTAAATCCCTGAACGCGGGTTTCGTCGATGTACTTTTGGCAGGCGGCCTCGATGTCCACGTCATTGATGTTGGCCAGCGTACACAGCCACGCGAAGACGTCGGCGAACTCTTCTTCCTTGTTCGCCTGATCGTCACCGTGCAGCGCGGTGGCCAGCTCGCCGACCTCTTCGATCAGCCACATAAACGTGCCGGACGTGCCGCGTTCTCTGTCCCGCTTGCCGTATCGCTGCTCAATCAGTTGCTGAAACGCACGTATATCCATCGATCCCTCGTGCCGTTTTTCAGGGCGCTGTGCTACGCAAGCATATCGCCGAGCTTGGCGGCGGCGAAGATGTCACGCATCCCGGCGGTGGACTTGCGGCAGACAGCTTCCATCTTGATGCTGAAGGGAGCGTTGTTTGTCTGTTCGGCCAGGTGCAGATGGCTCATGAGCGGGCCGTCCACGGCTTCGATGACTTCCAGCAGCGTAATGGTTTCCGCCGGGCGAGCCAGAAAGAAGCCGCCGCGAGGACCGCGTTTGCTGCGAAGGACATTGGCACGAACCAACTGCTGCAGGATCTTGAGCAGGTATTCGAGCGGGATGCCATATTCTTTGGAAACACGCGCTGCCAGTACTGCGCCGTCTTTGTAGTTCTGGGCGATGTAACCGACAGCCACAAGTGCGTAACCGGTTGATCGACTGATTTTC
The DNA here is from genome assembly GCA_029858345.1 of Phycisphaerae bacterium. Lineage (GTDB taxonomy): Bacteria > Planctomycetota > Phycisphaerae > Sedimentisphaerales > Anaerohalosphaeraceae > 4572-13. The sequence goes on along the minus strand of JAOUFG010000019.1, from coordinate 29,561 downwards.
ATAGGAATCTCCTAACAAAAAAAGAGGTTAATAATAGTTTGTATTTCACGTTTTCTCCGGGTCCGGAAAATATCAAACCGCTGTTTTCCGATAACATTTGATTGAATACGAAATCCATGACCCCGTTTTAACACGCCGTTGTTCTCGACTCAAAGAACGCCTGAAAACCGCCACAATGAGTCTATATACTATAATTATCAGCAATTGTTCAGGACTTGCAAGGGATTATTTGTCGTAATAGTAAAATTTTTCATAAAACTGTATCTGCAATAGCTTTACAAACTGAAAAAATTCCGTTTTTTGCAAAAATGACGACAAATTGATAGATTTACCCGTTTTCAGCACCAAAAACACGGGTTTCTGCAACCGCTCCACTCAATGTGGCCGAGCGATTCTCAATCTGCAAGCCTGGGTTATGCTGCCGCCAGTACGGCACGGGCTTTTTCGGCGTCCGCTTCGCTGTCAAAGCCGATGTAGGCGATGAACCGCGTCCCGATCACCGCGGCGGAGAATCCGCGAAGGTTGATCCCCGCCTGTGCCAGTGTCTCGGTAATCGTTGCCCCGACGCCCGGCGCATTGTCGCCCTCGATACACAGCGAATGCACGCTGCTGGCCACGTTAAACCCCAAATCTCCGGCCGCCTGCATCTCCCGGTCACCGCGGATCGGCGTGACGAATGCCACGGCCTCGCCGTGTTTATCCACACCGCGCCGCGCGATCACAAAGTTCAGGTCCGCCCCCGCGTCGCGCAGCCCCGCCAGCACCCGGGCCAACCCGCCCGGCTCATCCGGGATCGGCGCCGCCCACACATTCACGCGTTCAATCAGTAAATCCATCGTTCCGTCTCCTTTCGCCCCCCAAAGTTAGCTTTCTCCAATGTGACCGAAGCTTCGACTCGACTGAACTCGCCAAAGTCCAGCTTCGGAATAGACCCCAACGATGTGAATCCGGTATGTGCCTTCCATTATACCACCGGCCACCGGCCATGCAAACAATTATGGGCACCTCTAAAAATTCAAATTCCACAATGCCAATGCCGCGTTTTTATCCCGTCACTGTCGTTCCGGGCTTTTGTTTTCCACATTTTTAGAGGTTGTCTTATGTTTAACCGCCGAGAACAACGAGGCCGCCGATTTTTAAAAATCGGCAATCGACAATTACCAGCAAAATCCTCCGTGGTAAGCTACGTTAAAGATAAAACGATACCCGCCCTACAATAATTCCGTGCAATTCGGTGGTTTCCGTGGTTGAATTTTGACCGCACCGTCTTGTATGTACGCAATCGGGCGGCTCGCGCCGCCGTGCTTTTGTGTTCAGCGGCGCCAGGCGGGTTTTCGGACCATGAGCGGGGGGAGGTGTTCGGGTTTGACCTGGCTCATATTGTGTTTGACACAGCTTTGATGGCTGGGATACATCCATATCTCGTGTTTGACATCCTCGAGGGGATGCTGTAGGCGGAACCATTTTTTTAGCCATTTTTTAATCATAAGTCCGTCTTTTCGTTTCCTGTCCGCTGTTTGTATCGGCGTAAAAAACGGCTCTCTTAACCGGGCGGCGGCAATTTTTGAAATTTGCCGCCAGTCCGGGCCGCCGGAGGCGGGCTTTGCTTGCAATTTATGGGTATTTCGGTTATATACCCTGTTTTAGGGTAAAGGACGTTTATGGAACTGACTGACAATCTTAACATTATTCAGTTTAAGCCGCTGACGACACCGGAACAGCTCAAGGCGGAGCTTCCGGAAACCGATGCGGCGGCTCATCTGGTGGCCGCGGCGCGGCGTCAGATCGAGCGGATTCTCCGCCGCGAAGACACGCGGCGAATGCTGATCGTGGGACCTTGCAGCCTGCATGACGAAGAGGCCACGCTCGACTACGCAAGACGCCTCCTTAAGGCGCAGAAGGCCTGTAGCGAGCAGGTGCTCATTGTCATGCGGGCTTATTTTGAAAAACCGCGGACGACACTGGGCTGGAAGGGGATGCTGTACGATCCGCATCTGGACGGGACGTACGACCTGGATCTGGGGATTCGGAAAAGCCGGGGCCTGTTGTGTGAAATCGCTGAGATCGGGGTGCCGTGCGCCACGGAGTTCCTGGACCCAATCGTGCCGCAGTACCTGGCGGATTTGATTGCCTGGGCCGCCATCGGGGCGCGGACGGCGGAATCACAGATTCATCGTCAGATGGCCAGCGGCCTGTCCATGCCGGTCGGATTCAAGAACGGCACCGATGGCAATCTGGCCGTCGCCATGGACGCGATTAAGGCGGCCTCGAACCCGCATTCATTTCTGGGCATCGACCGCAAAGGGCAGGTCGTCGTCGCCGAGACCAAGGGCAACAAGTACGGGCACCTCGTAATGCGCGGCGGGACAAGCGGACCGAACTACACCAGCGAATATGTCGCCTTTGCCGAGGTCCTGTTAAACAAGATGCACGTCCCGAACGGGATCGTGGTGGATTGCAGTCATGCCAACTCGCACAAGAACTATCAGCGCCAACGTGAGTCGCTCATGGATATCGCGGACCAGATTCAGGCCGGCAATACCTGTACCGCAGGCGTGATGATTGAAAGCTTTCTGGGCAAAGGCAAGCAAAGCATCGGGGCAGCCGGCGGATTAAAATACGGCGTTTCACTGACCGACAGCTGCATCGGGTGGGACGAAACAGAAGAACTGATCCGGTACCTGGCGGATGCAGTGAAACAATAATACGGTACCGGCGTTACTTTTGGAGACGTAATGGGAATTTTTACAAAAACAGTTCAGTATCTCAGGGAACATCTCGGCAAGACCCGCAAAAGAATCGCCTCGGGCCTGTCGTCGATTTTGACTCTGGGACGTGATATTGACGACGACCTGCTGGAACAGCTGGAAGAGACGCTGATCAGCGACGATATCGGCGTGGAAACGACTTCACAATTGATCGAGGACCTGCGGGGTGCGTATAAAAAAGGCGACATCCAAAAAACGGATGATATTCTGCCGTTTTTGAAGGAGCACATGAAGAGCTATTGGCCGCAGCAGGGTCGAGACCTTAACAAGGCCGCGGCGGGACCGACGGTGATTTTGGTCGCCGGCATTAATGGTTCCGGCAAGACAACCAGTATCGCCAAGTTAGCCTATACGCTGAACAAGGCCGGCAACACAGTCATCGTGGCGGCGTGTGATACGTTTCGGGCGGCGGCGGTGGAGCAGTTGACCGTCTGGGCGGAGCGCATCGGCGTGCAGATCGTCAAGCACAAGTCCGGGGCGGACCCGGCAGCGGTGGCGTACGATGCCTGCCAGGCGGCGATCGCGCGGAATGCGGACTATTTAATTATGGACACCGCCGGACGGCTGCACACGCAAAAACACCTGATGGATGAACTGTCGAAAATTCGCAATGTCGCAAGCAAGCTGATTCCGGAGGCGCCGCACGAGGTGATTCTGGTGGTGGACGGCACGACGGGACAAAACGCGATTGTGCAGGCGAAGATGTTTACCGCCGCGATCAATGTGACGGGCATCTTTTTGGCCAAACTCGACGGCACTGCCCGCGGGGGGATTGTGATCGCAATCAAAGACATGCTGGATATTCCGGTGAAATTTGTCGGCCTGGGCGAAACCCCGGAAGACATCGCCGAATTCGACCCCGACGAATTCGTGGAAGCGCTGTTTAATTAATCCCGTGGTTTTTTATGAACAGCACACATGCACAAAACATTCTATAGCCATACTTCTGCATCGTCCTCGTTTCTTGTACCCGGACAATTGCTTTTTATTATTTTATTCTGGATGAGCTTTTTTATATTTCTGTTAAATTCAGAATCCGTATACATGCATGGATGATCCAGTGTTGTGGTTACCCGGAGTAGTTTCCATGTCGTATGGTTGTTTCTTTGCAACGTCGAAATCAGATAATCTTTGATTTCATCTTCATCAACCACCTCTTCTTTCGGGCGGTTATCAAACAACATACCTTTGACAAATCGCGACCCAACAAATTCTCTTCTGGCCTTGACCATCGCCCGGTTAATTATATCGACTGCGTCCGGGTACCTTGAGCCAAATATCAAATGGTATTTAGGCAAGCTGTCTTCATACTTTTCTCTGATTGGATATTTAAGAACATATTTAAACCAGCGCCCAAGTTGCACCGAGTATCCATTGGCCAACAGATCAACTTTTTCCCCTGACGGCAAATTTTCCAATAAATTTTTGTGCCAATAGTCTCCTCCTGCTATAGCATCCCACTTTACCGTGTTGTCGTGACCAACATTGATCGTTCTGTCCGTTACAATATAATCTTTAATGCCTTCAACTGCTCTCAAGAACCCAAAAGACAGAAAATTAATTAAACACTCAATACTTTGGCCTGACTTCCAAAGGTGATCGTATACACTTCTAAGGTCATTGAACGCCAAATGACTTGGTTTTATTGGATCTGCATACACAAAAACCGTGTGCGATTTTGCATACTCCGATAACTCGTCAACAACGTCTTGAAAAGAGCTATTTTTTGTTATTATCGGAAAGGAATAGTGTTGAACATTTCTTTCTAACTTAGAAAATAGCTCCGGCTCTTTCTCGACAAAAAAACCTTTTACACCTATCCCTTTCACAGAGCACTTTTCAAGGTGGTTAGCAATTATAAGTGGGCTTCCAATTTCGCCATCATCGAACTTGCCCGGTCCTGCAAAGCAATCCACGACAAGGATTGGTTTCTTGAGAAGTGCCACCTTAGCGAGATATGGCCCAAGGTAATAATTAAGAATTAAATCTTTATACGGTGACCACGATTTTTTTTCTTTGAAGAAATTAACTGCATCCTGATCCAACTACTGTACTCCTTCTATTTACCTTTGGCATTTGATTCCATGTTTGCTTGTCTAATTCACGGCCGTTTTTCTTTTTGTTTGTGCCTCCCCATTGTTTGAAGAAAAACGGCGTTTTTGTTTCGACGCACTGGTCGCGAATATCTCGGGCCCACTCCGGCTCAATGGGTCTGGCGCCCGGCCCCGATTCTCCACCGGCAATCACCCAATCAATATTCTTTAAATTCATATCGTGTAACGGGCCTAAAAGCGGCTCAAGTGATAAAAACTTAATAACCGCCTCGGTGTTTCGGAGATGCTCGATTCGATAAATACACCCGGCGTTTTCGACAGTTGTGCCCATCCAGACATTTTCCGGCCAGTCAATCAGTCGATTTAAATGCAATAATCGTTCGGAGCGTTTTGTCAAGACCTGAAAACGATGCCATGAGGCGCTTCTCATCACATCAAACACCTGCAGGATGAAGTCATCCGGAACGGATTCATGGAAAAGATCGCTCATGGAATTCACAAAGATTGTCTGCGGCTGTTTCCAGCTTAAGGGCTTGCTAAGGACATGGGGATGCAAAGTAACCTCAAAGCCATTTCGATAATTCTCGACCCCCATTGCATGTAAACGCCTTGCCATCCGCTCTGCGTAGCAGTTTTGGCAACCGGCACTAATCTTTGTGCAGCCCGTGACCGGATTCCAAGTTGATTCTGTCCACTCAATTCTTGAATGTTGTGCCATAAATTAATCTGCTGACAAATCGTGTTCTTATTGCTCGGCAGGTTGCTCCGGGATGGCTTCGGCTGGTTGGTGGGGCGTCGTAATAATCACTCCCAGGCGACCCAATTCACCGGATACATCCGGCTGGTAGGGATTCAGCTCGAAACTGCGGCGGAGGTTTTCCTCGGCCCGCACCTTGTCGCCGGCGTTGAGATAATGAAACCCGAGCAGTTTGTACGGCTCGGCCATTTCCGGATCCAGGCCGATGGTCTGATAATAGCAGCTTAGTGCATACTCGCTCAGTCCCTCATTTTCGAACGCCTTGCCCAGCCGCAATGAGTTCTTGGCGGAAACCGCCGTCTGACTGATGTAAAGTTCCGCAATGGTTTGAGCACGCTGGGGGGCTTTTTGGTCCTCCAGAACCTTTACAACGCCCGCCTGAGCGCGGTAGTGAACCGGATCAAAGCCGAGGGTAACACGGTACTCAAAATCAGCCCTGTCCAGCGCTCCTTCATTGTAATAAAGCCTGCCGAGCTTGTAATGTGCTTCCGGGTTCTCATAACGGCGGTCGATCTTTTCGAGCAATTGTCCTTTTTCGGTCTGCGCGGCAGCAGTCACCTGATCAGAAGTCGGGGCCTTTTCAGAAGATCCGCAGCCAGCCAAAGAAAGTGCCAACAATAATGCGAGAACTGTAACTATCCGTGTCATAAGTGCCTCCGTTCGTTTTTAGCGGCCATTGTTTTCGTTTTTTCTATTGTGAGCGTCTTGAACACGTTTTTCAACTAAAAAATTCCTACACATCCAGGTTTTGAACTTCCAGTGCGTGCTCTTGGATGAAATTTCGGCGTTTTTCGACGTCGTCGCCCATCAGGATACTGAAAAGGCGGTCGGCTTCGCCGGCGTCTTCGAGCTGGACTTTCAGCAATGTTCGCATCTTGGGGTTCATTGTCGTCTCCCAGAGCTGATCGCTGTTCATCTCGCCCAGGCCCTTGAAGCGTTTGATCTCCATGTCCTTGGAACCAATCTGGCGAACCACGGGAGCGATTTGTTCAAGCGAGACGGCGGGAAATTCTTCCTGTCCGCTGATAATCCCGAATCGCGCGGGCAAATCTTCGCCGGATTCCGTTTTTTGGGCCTTCAACAAGTAGTCCCGCCAGTCCAGGTTAAAGTCGGCCCGCAGGCGGGCACAAATTTCGTTCAGCCGAAAGACTTCGTGCAACTCCTCACAGAAAAAGGTCTCGTCTTCCGGCTTATTCGCTTCAGCCGAATTCAACTCCTCCAGTCGCTTTTCATAGTCCTCTTTCTCATAGTAAAACTCATCCTGTCCTTCCGAGCGGATCTGGTATACCGGCAGCATTTGGCCGTTGAAGTATTTTTCCACAAAATCCGCAAAGATGACGCCGCGACGGCCCAAAACATGAACGCTGCGTTCGGCGTCATTGAGAATCTTGACAATAAACGCCAATTTGGGCTGTTCATGCTGACGGGTTTTGCCGTTAGGTTCGCGAATTACTAAACTGGCTCCTTCCAAGCCGCGGTTTTCCGTGCTTTTTCGCATATCGCTTTCATTGAGAATGTACTCGGAAGACTTGTGCCCTTTGCGGCGAACTTCATAGAGCGGGGGCTGGGCGATAAAAATGCGTTCTTCCTCAAAAAGCTGCGGCATCTGCCGAAAGAAGAATGTCAGCAGGAGTGTCCGGATGTGGGCGCCGTCAACATCGGCGTCTGTCATCAGGACGATTTTTCCGTAGCGGCATTTGGACAGGTCGAAATCGTCGGCCCCAATGCCGGTCCCCAGCGCACTGATGATGGTGCGGATTTCCTCGTGCCCGAGCATTTTTTCCAGACGCGCTTTTTCGACGTTGAGAATTTTGCCTTTCAGCGGCAAAATGGCCTGAATCGTCCGGTCCCGGCCGCCCTTGGCCGAACCGCCGGCCGAGTCGCCCTCGACAATGAAAATTTCCGTGCTGACGGTGTCTTTGCTGGAGCAGTCCCACAGTTTGCCGGGCAGGTTTGTATTGCTCAAGGCGCCTTTCCGGCGCGTCAATTCGCGGGCCTTGCGAGCGGCTTCACGGGCGGCGGCGGCCTGGATGGCTTTGTTGAGGATTTTCTTCGCTTCGCCGGGGTTTTCCTCCATGTAAATCGCGAGCATTTCATTGATCATCGTTTCCACAAAGCTGGCGACCTCGGGATTGGACAGACGCACCTTTGTTTGGGCCTCAAAGTGCGGTTCGGGCACTTTGACCGAAATAACCGCCGTCAGACCCTCCCGTAAATCCTCGCCCGTAGGCGTCATGCCGCCCTTGAGCATGTTGGCGCCGCGGGCATAAGCATTCATCGTGCGCGTCAGGGCGGTTCGAAAACCGGACAGGTGCGTTCCGCCGTCAATGTTGCGGATATTATTCGCAAAGGCCAGGACGTTTTCGGCATAGCTGTCATTGTACTGAAACGCCAGATCGCAGGCCAGGCCGGTTTCGGGGTCGTCCTTTGAAAAGCAGACCACATTTGAGATTGCGTTCTTGCCTTCATTCAGGTATTGGACAAAGGCCTTGATGCCGTCTTCGTAGTGATAAATATCTTTTTTCTGAACCCGGTCGTCCTGAAAGGTGATATGGGCGCCCGCATTCAGATACGCCATCTCACGAATGCGCTTTTGGAGAACCTCATATTTAAATTCGACTTCCGAGAAGATTTCGTCGTCCGGGACAAAGGTAATGCGGGTTCCCTGTTTTTTCGTTTCACCGATTTCCTTAACCGGTCCCTTTGGGATGCCGCGTTCGCATTCAAAGTGGTAATGTTTTCCCTCGCGCCAAACATCGGCTTCAAGATGCTGACTGAGCGCATTGACCACACTGACACCGACGCCGTGCAGACCGCCGGAGACCTTGTACACTTTGTTGTCGAATTTGCCGCCGGCGTGTAATGTCGTCAATACCACTTCCAGGGCACTGGTGCCGGTGTCTTCGTGGATATCGGTCGGGATTCCGGAGCCGTTGTCTTCGACCGAGCAGCCTCCGTCCATGTGAATGTGGACCAGGATGCGGTCGCAGCGGCCGGCCAGCGTTTCGTCGATGGCGTTGTCCAGCACCTCATAGACGAGGTGATGCAGGCCGCCTTCCTGGCGGTTTCCGATATACATATCGGGGCGTTTGCGAACGGCCTCAAGCCCTTCTAATATCTTAATGCTTTTGGCATCATATTTCTGCTGCTCTGCCATGCCGGGTATTACTCCTTATCTTTCTTTTGTAATGGTACCACCCGTATTTTCTGTATACCGCAACGGGGGGCCAATGTTTTAATCTGATCCAATAATTCTGTTGAAAGCAGCTGGGCCTGATGCATATACGGGCCCGGCTCCGCCTGAAGATATAATGTATTGCCGACGCGTTTATCGAGTCGGCAAAACGGCTTCAGGGTTGGGGGCACAACCCGCTCCCAAACATCCACAAGGGCCGCGTTTCTTGTCCATGTTCGGCTCCGTTGTGTTAAGTAGGAAACAAGTTCGTCGCCGAGCCGTGAATCCGTCCGCCTCGGCCTGTATTGCCAACCGGATGCGCTTTTTAGCTGCCTGTCTTCGTCCATGATCGTATGTGTTTCAAAAAAGATGATTTGCGAGAAAACACCTTTTTTAGAGGTTTACCGGCATGACAATATACAGGAAATTGCTGCCGCTCTTGATAAGCCCGGGACGGTCCGACTGGCCCAGATGCAGTTCGAACTCATCGGCTTTAATGACACGCAATACGTCCACCAAAAACTGCGGATTAAACCCGATCTCAATCGGCTCAGCGCTATAATCGATCGCCATATCAACCTGCGCATCACCTGTTTCGGGCGCCCGGCTGGTAAAGATCATCGAGCCCTTATCCAGCGCCACTTTAATGCCCTTACTGTCTTCGTTGGCCAGCAAGGCGGCTCGACGGACAGCACTGAGCACATTGGCGGTCGAAAGGGTTATTTTTTTATCGTAATCCTTGGGGATAATGTCTTCATATTTTGGAAAGTGGCCTTCAACTAAGTTCGAGCTGACGACAACCGTTTCGCAGGCCAGAACGATTTGATTGTTGACAAAGCGAACTTTGACAACGCCTTCGTTATGGGCCGATATCTTGTCCAGCAGGGCCATTGTTTTCGCGGGAACGATGATTCTGCCTTCGGGCAGTTTGGCCCTTTTTTCCAGCGATACGGTGGCCTTGGCCAGCCGACGGCCGTCGGTCGCAACCAGGAACAGTTTCTTGCCGGCAACTTCCCACAGAATGCCGTTCAGTGCGTAGCGGGTGCTCTCGCGGGCCGCAGAGAAAATGCTTTGCTCGATGCCGTCCTGAAGGGCTGCCAGTTTCACTTCCAGGTCCGCGTCGCCTTCGAATCCGGGAATGGCGGGATACTGCTGCGGGTCGTGGCTGTAAATGGTAAACCGGCTGTCGGAGCCGATGATCTGCACCGCGGCCTCGGAGGCCTCCAGTGCGATCACATCATCAAAGCTTTCCCGCACGATCGAAGAGAGTTTGTCCGCCGGCACAACGATGTCGCCCGGTTCGGCGATCTCGACCTGAGACACCAGAAAAGTGATCCCCACTTCGAGATCCGTCGCGCTGATGCGTACGGCGTCCTGCTCGGTGGTAATCCGCAGACACTGCAGGATCGGCTTGGGCGTCCTGCCGGGGATCAGAGTGGTAACCAAACTTAGCGCTTCCTGCAATGCTGCACGGTTGAATTTTACTTTCATAATATCCTCTTTATCAAAATCCTTTTTTCCTTCAGTGTCCAAGCCACAAACGTATGACGAAAACCTCAAAACCAGTAAACAACCCGGAAGTTGGCCGGATTTACTAACCTCTTACTGTACCCGAAAAGGGCCTCTTTGAAAAGGGATTTAGGGGCTAAAAAAACAAGATTTCTGAACAAAATAAGTGACTCGGGAGGAGCACAGGGTTTTGCGCGGGAAGTTATAAATAAGATAAGAAATAATTTATTGGTATTTGTCATATACCCTGTGAAACTGTTCGGTTTTTTGGCCTAACGGGAAGGCAAGTTGTTTACCTGCAAGCACTTATATCTCCAAGAAAGGGGGTTGGGGCTGTGGAAAACCTGTTACGGGATTGTTTTTTAGACCTGTGAGATTGAGTCGAAAACACAGGACCGATTTAGGTCCCCGTAAACCAACAGGCGAAAACTGACAAAAACCACACAAGAACTAATAGGTTATCCACAGAAAACCGCTATGGGCCGACTGGGACAGAAAGCAAGACCCTGTTATGGCGGCCTTGACAAACACTGTTCTCACAGTGAGCCACAACTGCGTTTCTTGCCATTTCCCTTTTATGGCGGTATAATCCGGTCTTTTCGTGTGCCACGAAATAAAAGAGTTCAATATACCGAGCCGAGCAAAATGTTTATAGATCAGGTCCAAATACGTGTGAAGGCTGGCGACGGGGGCCACGGGTGCGTGAGTTTCCGCCGCGAAAAATATATTGCCAAGGGCGGCCCGGACGGCGGCGACGGCGGCAAGGGCGGTGACGTTATCTTTGTGGTGAACCCGTCAATCGATACGCTGTTGGATTTTTCGGGCCGGCACGACTGGGTCGCCAAAAACGGCAACTGCGGCGAGGGTGCCAATAAACACGGCGCCGATGGTGAAGATTTGATTATCCCGGTGCCGCCGGGAACGCTGGTTTACGACGAAGAGCACGGGCTGCTTCTAAAAGATATGAACACACCGGAGATGCATGTGTGTATCTGCCGGGGCGGCCGGGGCGGCCAGGGCAACAAGGCGTTTGCCACGTCGGTCCGCCAGACGCCGCGGTTCGCGACCGACGGCAAGCCGGGACAGGAACGAAACCTGCGGCTGGAACTGAAGCTGATCGCCGATGTCGGGTTGGTCGGGATGCCCAACGCCGGCAAGAGCACGCTGATATCGCGCTGCTCGGAGGCCCGGCCGAAGATTGCCAATTATCCGTTTACGACGCTGGCGCCGGTGTTGGGGATCGTGGAACTGAGCGGGTTTCGGCGGTTTGTGATGGCCGACATCCCGGGCTTAATCGAAGGCGCCCACGACGGCGCCGGGCTGGGGCACGATTTTCTGCGGCATATTGAGCGGACGCGGATTTTGGTGCACCTGCTGGACATCCTGCCGGAAGACAATTCGGATCCGGTGGAAAATTACCATAAGATCCGAGGCGAGCTCGAGAAACACAGCAAGGCGCTAGTCGAAAAGCCGGAGATTGTGGTACTCAACAAGGCCGACCTGGACGGCGACGGCATTTTCTGTGAAGATATAAGCAGCCGACTGCCAAAGACAATCAAAGATGTGTTCGTGATTTCGGCGGTCACTGGGCGAGGTATTGACCAGCTGAACGAACGCCTGTGGGTGATTGTTAAGGGTAAAGAAGAACAAGAGGATTATTAGACGAGATTAACGGGATTTAGTAGACAGGATAACAGGATTAACATTAAATATTTTCTCTGTGTCCTCTGCGGCAAAGGATTAGAATCATGAATTTGATTGCAATTGACATTGGAAACCAAAATATCAAGATCGCCCTTTGCCTGAAGGACGAGGAAAAATTATTGAAAACGGCTGACGAAAACGCCGGCGATATCGAATCGCAACTGGCGGACATTCTGGCGGAGTGCTGGGATCAGGTGCCGCTGGTTGAGGGGGCCAAAGAGCCGGCCAAGGACTGTGTGCTGGTGGCCAGTTCGGTCAAGCCGGACTGGACGGAGAAGATACGGGAGATCGTCAAAGAGGAGCTGGGCACGAAGCTGATGGTGATCGGCGTGGATGTGCCGCTGCCGATCGAGACGGCGGTCGATGACGCGCTGGCCGTCGGCACGGACCGGCTGACCGCGGCGGCGGCGGCGTATGCGGTGGTCGAGGATGCGGTGGTCGTGGCCGATTTCGGCACGGCAGTGACGGTCGATCTGGTGGATGAGGATGGCGTGTTTGTCGGCGGGACGATCAGCCCCGGGTTTGAGTTATCGCTGGAGGCGATGCATGCCGGGACGGCGAAGCTGCCCATCGTTAAAATGCAGAAACCCAAAGAAGTGTATGGAACCAATACCGAAGAGGCAATGCGGGCGGGTGTGTACTGGGCCGCGGTAGGATTGCTGGAGACGGTCTGCCGCAAGTATGCCGAGCAGATCGGCCGGTGGCCGCAGGTGATTTTGACCGGCGGGGCGGCGAAGCTGATTAAAGACGATTGCGATTTTGTGGACTCGTGGGTGTCGGACCTAGCCCTGCGCGGGATCATTATCGCATACAAGAAATACCTATTTGAACAGGCCGAGATTAGGAAACTTGGCGACGAAGATTAGAAGGAAAAAAATAATGGCAAGGGATATTGCATACTTGAACGAATTGACGTGGGGGTGTCGAGCGTCGCGGGTATTGCATGTGGCGGCGTTGTTGAAAGTGTTCACGCAGCTTGCGGATAAACCGCTGGCGTGCAAGGAATTGGCGGCGGCGTGCGGGGCCAAACCGGACATCTTGGGGCGTGTGCTGATCGCCTGTTGTGCTTTGGGTTTACTGGAAAAAGAAGGCGATGCTTATCGTAATACAGCTTTATCGCAGGAATATCTGGTTGACGGCAAGCCGTTGTATAAGGGCAATATTATTGCGCACGCGGCGCGGGTGTGGGACTACTGGCATGATCTGCCGCGGTTTATTTTGGAGAATCCGCCGCAACCGGATGAGGCGCGGGATCATCGCAATTTTATTTTGGGGATGCGTGATATTACCATGGGTGGACGGGGCCAGGTCTTTCTCGATAATATTGACCTTTCCGACCGCAAGAAGCTGTTCGACGTCGGCGGCGGGCCGGGGTTGTATTGTATTCTGGCGTGTCAAAAATACCCACAGTTGACGGCAACCCTGTTTGATCTGCCTGCAACGATTGCCATTGCACGCGAGCTCGTCGAAGAGGCGGGCTTGACGGATCGTATTTCGTTGCGAGGCGGCAGTTGGGAAACGGACGACTTCGGCAGCGGCAACGACGTGGTCCTGTTTTCCAATGTACTGCACGGCCCCGGCAGCATGACAGATGTGAAATTACAAAAAGCGTTTGAATCCATGGTTTCCGGCGGCCTGTTGACCATACAGGAATTCGCTCTGAATGATGACAAAACCGGACCGGAGATTCCGGCGCTGTTTAATGTCATGATGGGAGCGTATTCGAAAGCCGAGTTATTTGACGAAATCACAAAAGCCGGTTTTGTGAATCCGCAGGTGGCGACAGAAGCTGAAGAGATTGGCTGTACGTGGATTACCGCCTCCAAATCCTAAGAGAATTCCTGAGATGCAGAATGATAAAACAACGGTGAGCGTTCTCACTGCCCGCGGGATGGCGGCGATTGGCAGTATCGCCGTTGCGGGAGATAGTGCGAAGGAGATTTTGGAGAAGGTTTTTCGCAGTTATAATCCCACGTCCAAAACCTGCGGCTCAGAAACCGGCGGTACTGTTCATGGGGTGATCGTGGATGGCCAGCGGGTAATCGATGAGGTGCTGGTGGGCTGCGAGGGAGCGAATCGCTTTGTGATACACTGTCATGGCAACCCCCTGTTATTGGAGCAGGTTATAAAACTACTCCAATCACATGGAGCGAAATTGACAGATGCTGAACATTTTGCATTTTCACAGCATCAAGCCGCATCCGAGAATTTGATCGAGGCGGAGGCAAAACTGGCAATGCAGAAAAGCGCGACGCTGTTAGGGGTCAAGATATTGCGGGCGCAAATTGACAGCGGGTTATCCACATGGGCACAAAAAACCGTTGAAAGCTTTGAAAAAATGGCTCTGGAGGCAATCCGGCGAGAATGCATTGAGATTCTGGAACACAGCAAAGTTGCGAAAAGGATCATTGAGGGCGTGCGGATTGTCATCGCCGGGCCGCCCAATTCCGGCAAGAGCACGCTTTTGAATTGCCTGGCCGGCCAGCAGCAGGCGGTTGTTTCCGACACCGCCGGAACGACGCGCGACTGGGTGAGCGTCATGTGTCAGTTGGGTCCAATCAGGGCCGAACTGATCGATACGGCGGGGTTGGATGATGCGCTGGCCGGAAAAGATACGATCGAACAAACCGCACAACAAATTACAAAAGAATTGCTTGAGTCCAGCGATTTGGTGCTTTATGTGCAGGATGTCATAGAAGTCAGAAGCCAGAAGCCAGAGGCCAGAATAAATCTTGCTTGTCCGGTGATTTATATTGGCAACAAATGCGACCTTCTCAAGTCTCAGGCCTCAAGTCTCAAGTCTATTGATATCAGCGCCAAAGAAAATCAGGGCATGGACCTGCTGGCAGAAGCAATAATGAAAATCTTAGGGGTGTCTCGTTTCGATTTTGCCGCTCCGGTTGTTTTTACGACGCGGCAGCGGCGATTGTTTGATGCGATCCTCAACGATCCCGCCGCCGCACAGGGGGCCCTGGAGCGATTACGTTAGCGAAAAACCTACCTTAGTCACGTTTGATGATTCTACCCGAAATCCTATTGCGGGGCCCAGGAACATTCGGTCCCGCTGGGGTTTCCCGGTGGCCCCCTTTTGTTCATGCGTCCCAAGATAAACGTGGCTTCTTTTTCCGGTGTGCCGAAATCTTCTTGGTGGGTTGTGCCGGGAGTCCGATAACCGTTGCCGGTTTTCAAAAAACATTGTGGCGGCGGTTATTTTAGTTAATTCCCCGTAAAGATATGACGAAGGTGAGACGTGGATATTTTTTCAGGTGTATTATGGTGGCCGCGTGAAGACCAGGAAAAACCGATAATAACACGGAGCAGCAATGAAAACGAACGATAATCCGGAAAAACACAGCAATGTACAACCGGGAGGGTGTTCGTCGGCAGGTCCTCAGGCAGATATTGGTCTTCAGCGGCAGACCGTCGCCCAGACGGCACAGTTGCGTGCCAAAAGCGAGCTTGTTGACAATATGATTTATCAAATCCGGACGCTGTCAAACGCAATTATCGGTTTTAGCGACCTCCTTTCCACGGAGTCGTTATCGCAGGATCAAACCGAATATGTACAGGAGATTCACCGTGCCGGACAGGGTCTTTCCGCTCTGGTGAACGATGTCTTGGACTGGGCCCAGCTCCTGTCCGGGAAGTTCCAGATTTCCCAAACAAAATTTTATGTATCCGATCTTATAAAAGACGTCCAAAAGATGCTTTGCCGGGCGTCGAAGGAGAAAGGGCTGGATTACCAGATTGTGACGGATCCTGAGATGCCCGCCTGTATCTACAGTGACTATGATCAGCTGTTGAAATGTGTTCTGAATCTGGCCATCAGTGCGATCAAATATACGCCACAGGGGAATGTCGGGTTTCACGTGTACTCCGAACAAAAGGGCGACAAAACGTTCATCTGTTTTGATGTCATCGACAATAACGGCGGGATCGACCCCGAAGAGCTTGAGCGGATGTTTGAACTGACAGATTGTCAACTCGGGATGGATAAGGAATCGTTTTCACAGTTAAACCAAGGTCAGACTGTCGCGGCCGGGCTGGCTTTAACAAAACTGCTCTCGGAAGCGCTGGGAGGCACCCTTGAAGTGAGCAGCCAGGTCGATCAAGGATCCATCTTTTCGCTTCGAATCCCGGCGGGTGTGAATCCGGCGACGGAGCCCAAGCTCGGTCCTCTTTCCTGGAAGCGGGACATCGAGATCCAGCAGCCGGATGAGGCATCGTGCGAGGAACCGTCCTCTTCCAACGTTATTCTTCTGGTGGAGGATCAACACTCCAACCGGACCGTTATCAGCTTGATGCTGGAGGCCCTGGGGGTTCAGGTGGAGACCGCAGCCGACGGCGAAGAAGCACTGGCCAAAGCCGCCGACAACACGTACGATCTGATTTTGATGGATATTAAAATGCCCCGGATGGACGGCTATGAAGCCACACGGCAGCTTCGACAAAAAGGCATTCAGACGCCGATCGTTGCCCTTTCGGCAAAAGTGTTCGACGAACAGGAACACCATCAGATATCGATGATGTTTGACGGGTTTCTTACAAAACCGGTGGACAGCCGGAAATTATCTGAAACGCTCAAGAAGTTTATTAAGCGCCTTTCAGGCCCGAACGATCAGGTTTCGCAGGAAGAGACGGCTGTCATTCAATATGAAAACTAATACAGGTAACAGGCAAAGCTGTGTTTGAGCATATACAACAACAAGGTTCCGCGTTAGCGGTCAAAGAAAACCTGCTTTTCGGCGACTGGCTGATTCAGCGCGGCAGCATCACGGAGGAGCAGTTGCAGTCTGCGCTTGAGGACCAGAAGAAAAACGGCGGCCGACTGGGGCAGGCGCTGGTCCGTCAGAAGACCCTGCCGGATAATCGGTTGACGATGCTGTTGGCCGAATACCTGAACTTCGAATATATTTCACTGGCGGATTTTTCAACGATTGACAAAGATGTAGCCCGCTGCATTCCCGAGAATATCTCAAAGCGGTTCGGGGTGCTGGCCATTGAAGAGCGAGACGATCAGATTGTGGTCGCGATGTCGGATCCGCTGAATGTGATTGCGGTGGACACGGTCTCGGTCAAGCTCAAACGTCCGACCCAAACGATGCTGGCGTCCGAAAGCGAAGTGCAGAGAGCCATCGAGTATGTGTACCACGGTACGGACGTCGAGGAACAGCAGCTTCGTGACCTGGTGGAGTTGGAAATCAGCCGGGACGACGATGACCTGCTGGAAAACGCTTTTGAGATGGAGACGGCCGTGACGGTGGAGGCCGAAGAAGCGCCGGTCATTCGCTTTGTCGATTTAATGCTCAGTCAGGCCATCAAGAGCCGTGCCAGCGACATCCATGTTGAGCCGCAGGAAAAAACCATGAGTATTCGGATGCGCGTGGACGGGATGTTGACGGAGATGGTTCCCCCGGCGCGCAAGATGCAGGCGGCGGTTTTGGCGCGTATTAAGATTTTATCCGAAATGGACATCGCTGAACGCCGATTGCCGCAGGACGGACGGTTTCGAATCAAACGCGGCAAGGGCAAAGAAGATATCGATGTGCGTGTCTCTTCACTGCCGACGATTTACGGCGAAAAGATCGTGATGCGTATTTTGGACAAGGGCGCGGTCAATCATGATCTGACAACGCTGGGGCTGGAGCCGGAGCTGTTGAGCGAATTTAAGGCAACACTGAGTCAGCCCCACGGGATTATCATCGTGACCGGCCCGACGGGAAGTGGAAAAAGCACGACACTGTACTCGGCATTAAATGAACTGCGCGATCCGAATAAAAATATCAGCACGGTTGAGGATCCGGTGGAATATCGACTGAGCGGCATTAATCAGTCACAAATTAAACCGGGCATCGGTCTGACGTTTGCCTCGTGCCTGAGAACCCTTCTTCGGCAGGACCCGGATATCATCCTGATCGGTGAGATTCGTGACAAGGAAACCATGGAAATTGCGATCAAGGCGTCGCTGACCGGCCACCTCGTCTTGAGTACCTTCCACACGAACGACGCCCCCAGCGCTCTGAGCCGCTTGGTTTATATGGGGCTGGAGCCCTACCTGCTGGGATCTTCATTAAATCTGATTCTGGCGCAGCGGCTTGTTCGAAAAATCTGTGACAAGTGCAAAGAACCGGTAGAGTTATCCGAGCCGCAGATTCAGCGTCTGCAATTAAGTCCCGATCAGCTTGCCGCCGCAACATTCTTCCACGGGAAGGGTTGCTCTGAATGTGAAGGCACTGGTTATCGCGGCCGGCTTCCGATCTTTGAGTTTCTCGTCATGGATCAGGATATTCGAGAGGCCATCGCCAACGGCGCGCGGGAAACCCAGATCCGCACCATGGCCCGTGAAAAGGGATACGGCGGGCTGTTATCGAGCGGGGCCGCACGTGTGGCGGACGGACGCACCACCGCGGAAGAAATTCTGCGCGTGACGTATGCGGACAATATCGCTCCGTAGCTCCGTGAAGAGGGGGGGGGGTTGTTTTTTTGTTATCGGACGGTGTTGCCGGTCAACCACAAAATAATATCCTTCATTTGCTTCGCCGAATCGGGCAAGGCTTAAATACGATCAAAAGCTGAAACAGTACTTGATTTCCGGGCATTTATCGGACCGATATGATACGGCCCTTAGATCTGATTTGCGGCGGAAAAATTTTTGTTTCTCCAAAACTCCCCCTTCAAAAAAGACGAAATATTCACCGGTACTGTGATTATACCCTTCAGGGTAGTAAATTCCCGCGGGCGGGGTCGTAACTTGCGGTCGTAGCCCTACATAGCCGCGCAGAAACGGGAAATTTCAATCGTGATCAGTATATTTATGTAAAGGCATGACCATGAAAACATTTGAATACGTCGCATGGGATTATTCGGGCAACTGCAAAGAAGGCACCCGGCAGGCATCCAGCCAGGATGAACTGCTGGCCTATTTGCGCGGCCAGGAATTGACGCCCGCGGTTATCAATGAGATTGTTGGCGAGCAACAGCAAAAAAAGGCAGAGGTTCGATATAAGAAAGTCAAATCCATCGACCTGGCAACCTTTTGCTGGCAGCTCAGTACGATGCTTTCGGGCGGTCTGTCGATTACCAGTGCAATCCAAACGATTGCGGACGAAATTTCGAATCCCTATTTCGAGCATGTTTTGAAAAGCATGGCGGACAAGATCGAAAAGGGGATGTCGTTTACCGATAGTATTCGGCAATACCCGAAGGTTTTCGGTAAATTGTGCTGTGCGATTGTCATGGCAGGAGAAACGGGCGGATCACTGGTAAAGGCCCTGGAGCGTCTGGCGGAACATTACGAAAACAGGGAGAAACTGGTGCGCAAGGTTCGCGGCGCCATGGCCTATCCGATGTTCGTGGTCAGCTTTATTATTGTGATCGTGATCGTGCTGATGACGCTGATTATCCCGCGGTTTTCACAGATGTTTGAGGAATTCAACGGCGAGCTGCCGGCGTTTACACGGGGTTTTATGGCGGTGTATGACGGCATTGTGCACAATATCCTCTATATCCTGATGGGGCTGGGGGTGTTTATTTTCGGTGCCGTGCTGTACAGCAAAACAAAGCGGGGCCATGAGAAATACTGCCAGTTGACCCTGTCGACGCCGATCTTTGGAAAAATCGTTTTGATGGCGTTTGTCGCGATGTTCTGCAAGACACTGGGAACGCTGATCGGCGCCGGCGTTTCGCTGCTGGACGCGTTTTCAATTCTTGCGGAGATGACCAATAACGAGCTTCTGCGGCGGGGAGTTCTCGAGACACGCGAGAAGATGGTTGAAGGCAAAAACATTTCCCAAGGCATGGAAGAGGTTGGGTTGTTTCCGGGTGTGGCGATAAAAATGGCCCAAATCGGCGAAAACAGCGGCTCACTGTCCTCGGTGATGGAAAAGACCAGTGAATATTATGAAAAGAAGGTGGACACGCTGGTTTCGCTGATGCTGGGAATGCTGGAGCCGATACTGATTATTACGGTAGGCGCCATCGTTTTAGTGGTGATTTTGGCCATGTATCTGCCGATTTTCTCCATGAAGGTATAACGGATAGAATTGCCATTTTTTAGAAAATAGTGGTTAAGTTGGAAGACGGATTGAACGAAATGTCAAGTGGAAATGCCGAAAAAGGTAAATGTTAACATTTTATTTATAGGAGAATGAACATGAGAGTAAAAGGTTTTACATTGATCGAGCTGATGGTTGTGATTCTGATCGTCGGTATTCTCGCCGCGGCGTCTGTGCCGATGATGCGGGGACGTATTGATTCGGCCAAGTGGTCCGAAGCCAATGCGACAGCGGGTACTATTAAGTCTGCGGTTCGTGTGTACTTCGCAGAGAATGGATCGGCTCCGACCGGTTTGCTCAGTGTTTCTGCTACGCAGACACTGCTGGGCTTTACGGCTGCGGACCTGACCGGTACCTATTTTGTCCCCGGTGACTACAATATCACCGCGGTCAACAGCGAGGGCCAGGCGACGGTTGCCGTTACCGGCAGTCAGACCAATGCTCCGACCGGCACTAAGACATTGAGTGCCACCGGTTCCTGGAACTAAAGCACGGCACATTTTACGTGTACAAGGAAGCAGAGGAGGCCCGCCGGCATCTCCTCTGCTTCTTTCATGTTTATGCAGTGAATAATGACGGCGAGTGAAACCACAAATGGACATGAATTTGGAGATAAAATGGATAAAATCCATTACCATAATGATTTAAAAAAAAATCCGCGTAAATCCGCGAAATCCGTGGTTAAAAATATCTCTTTAACCTCTGTGTCCTCTGTGGCCCCAAAAGGGTTTACGTTGACCGAAGTGATGATTTCTATCCTGATCGTCATGATCCTGGTGACCGGGGCGATGGGATATCAATACGCCTCGACCCGGGACGTCAAGATCTCGGAAGTTCAGGCCTCCGCCGCCCGCATTGGGATGCTGCTGTTGGAAAGCTGGAAGGGTCAACAGGGCGATTTGTCGTTTGATCCGGTTGATGTTTTCGATTCAGAAATGACCATCCAGACCTCAATGATCGGACCGGACGTGCCGAATAATTCGACCGGGGCGCCCTTGGTCAAATTGGGATCTTATGAAATTATTCTTAATAATATCCATTATTATGTAACCTTGTCTTACGATACCGAATCCACCCTGGAGCCGATGATCCTGAATGCCACGATTACCTGGAGGCGGGATTACGGACAGGGGGACCTTGCGGGCGATGAACTGTTTGTCCGCTATTCAACATTCCTTGTGTCCTATTAAGAAAACGCCCATGAAACCGAAATCCCGACAGATTAGAAACAACGGATTTACCCTGATAGAAATTGCCGCGGTCATTGTGATGGTCGGTATGATGACACTGGGGGCGGGCGTGCTTTTGGCGAATGGACAGAAAAGCTGGGGGCGATTATTCGGACGTGTCTACGGCGATCAGGCGATTGACAGCTTTGCCGCGCAAAAAGCATTTGATGCCGTCTGCCGAAAGGCCAGTCTTCGCAAATATGTTCTCAACGGGTCCGGCAATTTGCTTGAGTTATATTATTGGGACGGTTCTTCGACGGCATCGACGCCGGAACATTACGCTCGTTTTTATCAAAGCGGCGAGGATATGTTTGTTGAATACGGAAGCCTGGAAACCGGCACATGGCAGCCGGACACCGGGGCGCCGGTGACGACGGTCAAACTTGCCGGCGATGTGGACTCGTTAACATTTACGGTCGAGGGAACCTCGGTTCAGATGTTTTTAAATTACATAGACGAAAATATGATGCCGGTGGTGTGTTCCTCCGTTCGGCATAATGATTAGAACATAAAATGCGCAGAGTAAAAAGAAAAAAACAAAATAAAGGCGCCATCCTCGCACTCATGGTGATGGTGGTGTTGCTGTTGTCCATGACCAGCTTAGCCCTGATCCGGGTGGGCACCGAAGCACGGCTGCGAACCGTCAAAAGTGCCTCACAAATCTCGGCGCGGTTTGCCGCGGATGCCGGTATCGAACGGGTTTTGTACCTGATGAATAAGCAACTGGAAGCCGGAACATGGACGCTGGACAACGTCCCAACATACAGTGCCCAGGCCCTGACCGCCAGCAACGCCGATTATACGGTCACGTTTACCGGGAACCTGACGAGCGGGTATCAAATCACATCCGTAGGCCATAATGGCAACCAAACCAAGACGGTCCGGGCGACGGTTGCCCTGACAAGTCCTATCGCCGAAGATTTCGCGATTTTCTGCCGCAACGCGCTGGCGCTAAAAAGCAAATGCACGGTGGGCGGTTTCAATTCGTCCGACCCGTCCGATACAGATGTCGATACCAAAATCGGAACCCAAAGCGCTGGTAATGATGCGATTGATATCAAAAGCGATACCGATATCGACGCCGATATTTTTATTGGACCCGGCGGTGACCCTGACACGGTCATCAAGTCAAAGGATCAGTTAAACATTGACGGCGAGGTTTTTATTATGCCGACAGAATTTTATCTGCCGCCGGTCGCACCGCCGGATTATACGGCCTCTAAGGGGTCGATCTCCGGGAATAACGTTACGCTGAATACACCGGACAGCGGAAAATACACCGAAATCTCTATTTCCAACGACGGCACCCTGACGATCGACAGCGACGTGACACTGTATGTAACCGGGGATATTGATCTTAAGAACAATACCGAAGTTGAAATAAAAAATAACGCGACACTGGAGCTTTATTTTGACGGCGATATCAATGCGAATAATTCATCGGGAATTAACAACGAATCTGAAATTCCGTCTAACGTAAAGATCTATGGAACCGGAACGAATCAAAAGATCGATTTGAAAAACTCCGCGGATTTATATGCCGTCGTTTATGCTCCGAATGCGGACATGACCGTCAACAACGGCGGCGAAGCATACGGGTCATTTATTACGGAAAGCTTTGAGCTGAAAAACAGCGGTCAGGTGTACTACGACGAAGCCCTTAAACAGGTCGCTGAAGATGATAAACTGGTTCGTTTTACGGTCACCCGGTGGGAAGAAACGTAATCGAGCCGAAAGGAAAAAAAGATGAAGTTGAGACATCAAAATAAAATGCGGGCCTTCACATTGGTCGAGTGCCTTGTCGTCATGCTGATTTTAATGGTTACATTCGGCGGGGTCATTGGTTTTCGTTATTTTTCGATCCTGAGCGCGGAACGGGCGGAAACGCAGCTTCTGGCGGCGCGGGCCGCGGTTGTGATCTCGGAGGCCTGGCGAGCCCAAAAAGGGGCGACGGATTTTGATCCCACACAGCAGGGCTTTGACGACTATTTTCAAATTCTACCCGCCGGCAGCGTGCTGGCATTTATGGGAACGTTACCTTCCGGGTCGCTGTTGCTTGGCGACTATCAGGTCGAGATTGAAGGCCGTCAATTTCGGGCCAAACTGATGTACGAGAATGCTGCCGGTGTTCCCAACGCCCGGCTGCTGTATGTGGTGATGAACTGGCAGGACAGAAAACAACTCAGGCAGCAGTTTTGCCTGTCCACATTAACCCAAACCTAATCGGAAAGCCGGGGTTATTATGAAACGAAAAAAAAATCATTTGGGATTTACGATTACCGAGCTGATTTTGGCGATTGCGGTCAGTTCCATCCTTGTCCTGACCATCGGCGTGGTGATGGTCGATACACAGAAGGGCTGGATGGACTCCTACGCCAAGGTGCACGGCGGCGCCACGGCTGACGCGATGGTGGCCAAAGCGGCATTTGACAAAGTGATTCGTAAAGCATCGCGGTCCTTCTATCGTTTTGATGCACTTGATGACATTACGGTCTATTACTATAACGACTGGCTGGCATCGACGGACCTGGATCGATATGCACGGCTTTACCGCTCAACGGATGATGCTTCCGAGATGTATATTGAGCATGGCACGCTTGAAAGCGGAGTGAAAAAAGATATTGCCACGGAGGTATTGCTGGCGTCGAATGTGGCGGATCTGGAGTTTAAGCCGGTCAGCGGCGGCATTGAAATGAAGCTGGCGCTGGATGACGGCCGCGAGACAACCACTGTTGTTTCGACGGCAATTTTACATAATGAGTAGTTAAGTGGCATTGCGGCAGGGACGATAAATGACGGTGGAACGGGCTATGCCAACGGTGAGTCCGATAAATGAGGACAAAAATGAATAAAAAGAAGAAAAGACTGTTATTGAACAGAAAACCGGGGTCCGCGCTGGTTCTTGTTTTGTTGGTCGTTCTGGTCAGTTTTATTATCGGAACCGGGCTGTTGGCCCTGGGGACCCAGTCCCGTGTTATGTCCAGCAATCAGGTTCAGGATATGAAGGCGCGTTCTGCGGCGGACGCTGGTCTGGAGCACGCTGTTCAGCAGATTAACAATGCTGTAAGGGCAGGAAAATGGTCTGAAAGCGTTGTCCCGTATGCCGGCAATGAAGCCCTGCCTTATTCGGATTCGGTGTATTCAGTCAAGACGGCATACAATGCGATAGACGGATACACTATCGTTTCCGTCGGCACGGATCGAAACCGCACGCGTACCGTGAATACGAAACTGCGGCTGAAAGGGTTGTTTGAAGACGCCATTCAGTGCCGGGACAACATTGTCCTGAAATCCGGTACGGTGGTTGATACGATTGATTCGACAATTTCGATGGATCCGGCGGATTGCGATGAAAAAGCGATTATCGGAACCAGCAGCGTTGAAGCGGACAGTGTTATTCTGAATATGGGGGTTGTGGTTGACGGCGACGTCGTTGTCGGCGTTGGCGGGGATACATCCACCGTGATCAAGGACCTTGGCGCCACCATAGACAGAAGTTATTCGCTGAGTACAGATGTGGAGTTTCCGCCGGTTTCCGCTCCGTCATTGTTCGGGCCGGATACGACCATCGGCGTCAAGAACGGAGAGAGAACAATCGGCCCCGGCGGAGATTTTCCGGCAAACGGACGGTTTTCCGGAATCGCACTGCGGCAGGGAACAACGCTTCGAGTTATCGGGGACTGTACCCTGTATCTGACCGGCGATGTCCGAATGGGTCAGGACTCAGCAATCATATTAGATGCCAGTAAAAATGCCAAACTGACGATTTATCTGGATGGCGACTGGATTTCGGATAATAATTCCAGCATTAATAATGAAACCAACACCCCAACCACTTTTGCCCTGTATGGTACAGGCCCGATTGGACAGGCCATCGACATCAAGGCAAAGGGTGAGTTTTATGGCGTAATCTATGCCCCGGATGCGGACCTGACGATGTTTTCCGGGGGTGATATTGTCGGGTCTTTTGTGACGAACAATTTTGAATTGAAAAATCCGGCGAGATTTTTATATGACGCATCCCTGAGGACCGTCACGGTGTATGACGAAGGGGCGCGCTTTGTGACCAGCCGCTGGACTGAAGAATAAGGATAGCAATCATGGGATTGAATCTATTAAATCGTCAAAAAATTGAATTCGCGGGCCTGGATATCGGGACGTCAGCGGTCAAGCTGGTCCATTTGGACAAGACCGCCGACGGATACGCCCTGATCCACGCGTCCGCCGAGCAGATTGTTCCGTGTTCGGGGGATGAAAGCAAGCAGCAGCAGAACCGCGCCGACGCGGTTAAGGCCTGCCTGGCCAAAGCCAGTCTCAGAAGTCGAAATATCGTTTGCGGGATTTCCGGGCCGGAAGTGATCGTTCGCGGTTTTACATTCCCGCCGCTGCCGGATCAGGCGGTCGAGCAGGCCGTGCAGATGGAAGCCAGGCAAGTGTGTCCGTTGGATATGCAGCAAAGCGTGCTGGACTATCAACTCATTGCAAACGCTCCGACCAAATCGGCTTCCAAAGCCCAGCCGCGTCATGGCGTCATGGCCGTGGCGACCCAGCGCGTGACCCAGGAAGCCGAGCGGCTGGTGACCGAAGCGGGCGCAACGCCCGTCATAGTGGACGTTAATGCCCTGGCCCTGCTGAACTGTCTCAATGAGTTAAAGTCGTTAAGTGCGCAGGAAACGGCGGCCATCATTGATGTCGGCGGTTCGCAGACCAATGTCATTATTTACGGATATGACGGGTTGCCGTTTGTACGCGATATCAATACCGCCGGCAACAAGATCGTTCAGCAGATCAGCAAGGCGATCGACGTCACGGAAAAAGAAATCTGGCAGATGTTTGCCCAGGAATCCTCGTCATCACAGTTGGACAAAAACCTGCTGCTGGCCCTGAACAATGCTGTTGTGCCGTTGGCCAACGCGATTAATGAAACACTGCGGTTCTATTCCTTCCAGGAAAAGAAGTCGGGCGTGGACCGCATCTTTTTATGCGGCGGCTTTGCTTTAATCGGTGCCTTTGTGGAATTTCTGACCGACGCCTTATCGGTCCCGGTCGAGATACTGAATCCGTTTTCCATCATCACGGACAGCGCCGCCGCCGGCAAGAACAAAACGCTGAAACAAAACGGGCCTGCTTTTGCCGTTGCGGCCGGCCTTGCAATGAGGGCAATATAATTATGTTTTCAATCGACCTACTCAAAGGAAAAGGGCTGCCTCAAAAGCTCGATATGAGAAAATCGGCACTGAAGGCCGTGCCGATCCTCATTCCGCTGTTGGCGATGGGTGTTTTTGCGGCGTCCTACCAGCGGAACGCATCGATGCTGCGTGCGCAGCGGCAGGCGCTCGCCGGCAACCAGCGGCAGATCGCCCAATATACCAAAGACGTGATTGAATACAACAGGATGGACGCCCGGATCAAGGGCTTGGAAAAAGGCCTCAATGACATTTCCAAGGCGCTGTCGTATCGAATCCAGGTGTCCGACCTTCTGATGGAACTGGTTCAGACCCTGCCGGAATCCATTTTTATTTACGAAATGAACATGAACCGCAGCGCTGTTAATGAAAAAATCCAACAGGAAAACTCCGCCGAAGTCAAGCAGCGATTGGTCGTTCGCAGACAGCTCAAGCTTGTCTTGTGCGGATACGATCCGGAAAAAAGCGACATTGCCGTGCAGGACTACGTGAGCGAGCTTGAGAAGTCGCCGTTGCTGACCGGTCTCTTTGTAGAGATGAAACCGTCGGCACGGCAGCAGGGCGAGGTGGACGGCAGACCCGCGATCTATTATGAAATCGATTGTGTTCTTCGGGAACAGGGATCATGACAAAACCAAATATAAAACTCGGTAAATATGCTATCGTGACCCTCGCGGCCTGGGCGGTTTCTGTAGTGGTGGTCGGTGCGGGCCATGTGCTGTTCTATCAGTCGCAGAAAGTCGAACTGGCGCAAGTCCGGAAGCAGTTCTCTGAAAGTCGGACGGAACTGGAAAACGCTCAGTTGGCCGCCCAGGATCAGACCAAAGAAAAAATGAAACGGCGGTGCGAAGAAACAAGCCGTTTAATCTCGGAGTTTTCAACAAAGCCCGACAAAATGACGGAGCTTGTTTTTCAGGTCGGCCAAATCGCTAACGACCTGCGATTAGTTGAATTTTCAAGTAAGAATGAAAAGAGGAAAGACAAGTCCACGGTCGAAAAGAGCAAGACGCTCGACGAGGGCTGGCTGAATGTGGAGTTTTTTGCGACGTTTAACCAGTTCGCCGAATTCATCAATCGACTGGAGCGTCATTGCCCCGTTGTCTTTATTGAGGAAGTT
The DNA here is from genome assembly GCA_029858345.1 of Phycisphaerae bacterium. Taxonomy (GTDB): domain Bacteria; phylum Planctomycetota; class Phycisphaerae; order Sedimentisphaerales; family Anaerohalosphaeraceae; genus 4572-13. Next base: position 2,008 of record JAOUFG010000019.1, on the reverse strand, counting down.
GCCTTTCGACGTGGAACGTCAAGAGCGAAAGGTCACACAGCGTCATTGCGGCTGTCATTTTTAGCCGAAAAAGATGCCGGCGGCAAGAAGGTTGCCATGGCGGTTGATTAATCAGGTTGCCGTCGGGGACAAGGCGGCCCGTAGAAAGACAGGAAAAAAACAGTGAGAACCATTGCGATTACAAATCTGAAGGGCGGTTGCGGCAAGACCACGACCTCGGTCAATCTGGCCGCCGCGCTGGCCCTGAAGGGCTATCGCACACTGTTAATCGATCTGGACCCGCAGGGCCATGCCACGCTGGGATTCGGGATCATTCCGGAAAATCGAAACCGGACGATTTATGACGTGATCACCAATCCCGATGTCCCGCTGCAGTGCGTACTGGTCCAGAGCAATATCCCCAAGTTGATTCTCGCACCGAGCAACGTCTTGCTCTCCGGCGCCGAAGCCGCCCTGATGAAGATGCAGGACCGTGAACACGTTCTGATGAAACGGCTTGAAAAGTATGAACGGTATTTTGATTATTGTATCATTGACTGCTCTCCGTCGCTGAGCTTACTGACTCTGAACGCCCTGAACGCGGCCACGGAAGTGATTGTCCCGGTGCAGACGCATTATTATTCCATCGAAGGACTGAAACAGGTTCTTGAGACATTGGATATTGTGCGGAATCGATTTAACCCCCTGCTGCACATTCGAGGCATTCTGCTGACGCTGGCGGAGCAGGGAACCGTTCTTTGTAAAGATATCGAAAATCAGATGCGCAGCTATTTTGGTCAGTTGATTTTGAAAACCGTAATTCACAGGAGTATTCGATTGGCCGAGGCCCCCGGCGCCGGCGAGTCGATTATGACCTTTGATCCGAAAAATCAAGGTGCAAAAGAATATATGCAATTAGCGGAAGAGATTTGCTATGAGAAAATCAGGCTTACACAAACAGATTTCGTCAATATTTGATGGTGTTCCGGTGCCGCAGAATAACGACCTGCCGGAAGAGACGGATGCATCTTCTGTGCTGATGCAGCCGGAGGCCCGGGACACGACAGAGCCCCAGGAGCCGATGGAACCTCAGGCCCGGCCGAACCCGGCGCCGGCGGCGGAACCATCCCGGTCTTCGCTGGTCAAGCGGATGTCCGCGGACCCGTCGGAGTGTGCTTCTGCGCCGGCGATCCAGGTGGATCGGCCCATGCCGCTGCCCAAGTCTTCGGCGATGGCCGCAAAGACCGGCCCGAGCATTTCTTCACAGGCCAGAAAAGCGCTTTTTGGTTCAAGCAAAGGTTCTCTGGATGCCCGCCAGAAGAAAATGGCGGGACTCGTGGGCGTTCTGGGCGTTGTGTTTGGCGTGGTGATGTTCATTTCGCTGGGCGGGGTGGGCCAAAGCCAGGCGAAGGCCGCAGAGGAGGCACCGGACAACCAGACGGTTCAGACGCAAACCCCAAAGAAGTCCGCACAGGACTGGAAAATCCCGCAACCGCTGCCCGCGGACCTGCGTGATGCAACATCGACCGCTTCCAGGCAGACGGATTCGACGGGCGATGCTTCCGGGAATTTCGGTTCGGGCGAGCTGGCGGTTAAGGGAATTGTCTTCAGCCAAAACAAACCGTCTGCGATCATTAACGGCGAGATTCTGACCGAAGGACAGAGCATCAACGGCATCACCATCATCAGGATCACCAAGGACGCCGTTGAATTTAAATCCAACGACAAGCAATGGACCCAACAGGTTCAGCGATAAGTATGATTAAAACTGCGATATGGATAAAAGGAAAGGACAGGACAATGAAAACGACCGGAGCGAAAAGAGCGGCCGTTCGATACAGCATGTTACTGGTGCTGAGCATCCCGTTATGGGTTTCGGCCCAGGAGGCAGCCAAGCCCGAATTGCTGACGCCCGTACAGCAGCGAATGCTGCAGGAAATCAGTCTGGATTTTAAAGATACGCCGGTTGATGACGTGCTGATGATCATGGCCAAGCAGGCCGACGTGGATATCATTAAAAGCCCGAAGG